>NZ_DATCVJ010000909.1:0-2936 GCF_036566945.1 Chitinophaga sp.
CAAACCTAGGAAAAAATTACGAATTGCAAATGACGAAATACGGGACTTGTATATAGATATTCGTGAATATCAGCCTATATACAAGTCCCGTAATCTGTAGTTATTTATTGCGACAATACAAACCTGAACGTAATACCTCCACTGGTACTGGTGATCGGGTACGAAGTAGAGATGACAGGTATGGTTTGTCGTCTGTCATAGAAGAAGCGGAGGTTTAACCGGTTATTCACCACGTAGTCAATAGATGGGGATATGCCCACTACTTTCTGTCCGCTGGTTGGAATCGACAAGTCGGCATCCAGCCGGTTATTGGCGGTTTTATCATCCCGGAAGCTTAGATCCAGCCGGAAGTTCATATCATTTTGGAGCTTCTTGCCGCCATTTTTATTCAGGGAGAAAGGTAATTGTACCCCTCTTACCCGGTAGCCAGCTCCTATAATGATTTCGCTGGAGCGTATTTCTGTCAGCTGATAGTCAATGAGACTCAGGCTGAGAGAACGGCTCTTCCTGAATTCCACCTTGGCATTCAGGCTATTAACGAAGGTCAGGTCCACACCCAGCAATGGTGAGAACGACTCTGTAAGCGTAAGGTTAGGCACCAGAAAGTAAGGGAAGTAATTTCCGGATACGGTATCCCTGAACGCCGGGAAGCCGGTGAGCCGTGGATCTTCAAAGTACATAGACGTATTATAGGAGTTCATGCTGAGGGAACCCGTGTAAGCATGTCTGATAGTAAAGTTGGTCAGGAACGATTTGAAAGGTTCCAGCTTGGTCAACCCATTGTAAGTGATATTCCAGTTGGGTTTAGGAACATAATTACTGAAAGGATTACTTTTCACATTATCATTTCCTTGTTTCAATAGGGCTATCTTATCGGGCGTAGTTCCGGTATATGCCGCGAGGAATGCCGGTATCAGCACATCCTGTGCATACCTGGTATAACCATACGCATAATTAGGATCTTTAGGATCTCCTGGTGGAATACCCGGATCTTTATTATATGGATTCTCTGCGCCTAATCTTTTTGAGATCTCATTACGGTAGCCTTCAAAATTGCGGAAGGTTTGGGAGATACCATCTGAGGTATTGATTTTACCAAACATGGTCTTGATAGCGATGTAGGTAATTTCAAAACCACCTGCATCGTACGGGCTCAGGTGCTGGAAGTCACTTGGATCTGTCAGATTTTTGAACAGTTCCGTGTGCGTTTTGGTAAACGACTTGGTCATGGTCAGGTCGATACGCAGATCGTTGATCGGTTCCAGCTGGGCCTGTAAGTCCCATCTTTGTGTAAACTGTTGCTGGGCCTGTATATTAAACAAGGTATCCGGTGTAATCAGTCCTTTTTGTGCAAACTTATCCAACCACTTTCTATCCGGCTGGTAACCAAATACGAAGTTGAGGCCCGGCGCCATGGTGGCCCAGTTCATACCAATAATTTTGGTACTGTCAATGTAACCCGGTAAGCGGGTACCTGCATTTTCGTTATAGTTAAATCCAATCCGTTTCAGCATCATCAGTGGTTTCAGTAATCCTTTCACCCACGGCGATATTTCATCGGCGGCAGGCTGATTCTGATTTTGCTGGTTGCCGGCAGTTTTATTGTTGTTATTGGTAGTATTGTTATTATTCTGCGGTTTACGGGCATTCACCTGTCGGAGGAATTTCGATTTGTTATAGAGCTCTATAAATTTGAATTCCGCGGTCAGGGTTTTCTGTTGTGTATTTTCTATGGCGTTACCCAGGTACAAGGCCAGCTGTGAAGCGCCTGTCCACCGGTATTCTGTGCTGTAACCAAATGCGATATTGGTCCAGTTGAGTGCCGGGAATTTGGAGGTAGGCAGCGTATAGGTGAAATTGGCGTTGTGCATGTAATTGGTGTTACGCCCACCTTTAAAGAAGTTGCTACGTACTGTATCTTTCTTCGCAGCATTATCAATGCGGCCGTTGGGCTCATCAATACGTGCATTGTTTACGGCATTGAATTCAAAGTTGATGCTACGTGACAGATCCCATTTCACGGTATAATACCTGTCGAACGTAAAGTATTTATTATAGGTTTCCGGAAGCTGGTATTTCACATCTCCGCCCACGTTACGTACGCGGGTTACACCAAACTGACGGGATATATCTACCCGGAAGCTCAGGATGGCAGGCACATAGTTAATATTGAAGTCGCGGATCAGGTCCAGCCAATGCGATTTGCTTTTGATCAGTTTCTTAAACGGCTCCAGGTAATGCGGCTGCCCGGCATAGTTGTAGCCCATACCTCCGCGATGCTTGGTAAGCATATCGTTTTGAATCAGCGGATTATGCCGCAGTATCTGGGAGAACGAATAACTGAGATCGAAGTTTTCCAGGTCCCACAGGTGTCGTTTACCGCCGCCACCGAGATTCAGTTTTCGGACGTTGGTAAAGTTCAGACTTTTGATAGAGGTAAAATCCTGGGCGTCTTTCCTGATAGAGTCTTTTTCTGCGCGGTTTCTGGCCAGCGCAATTTTATCTTTCAGTTTAATATCCAGGTCATAAGGGTCATACTCCGGATTGCTGGCTGATTGAGAATAGCCGGCGTATACAGGAATAGAAATACCTGCTTTCTTGGGCAGCAGTTTACCTAGATCCAGGTTCGCCGCCGCATCATATTGCAGGAAGTTGTCCCTGAATCTTTCATTTACACGCTGATCAATGTTACCGAAACCGGCGGTATGCATGTTACCGGAAACGGAGATGGTACCTAAATCGGAGAGTTGTACATCCACCCTGGCCAATGCGGCGTAACCACCTTTCTCATCGAAGTCAGAGAGGCGGAGTTCATCGAGCCATACTTCGGCGCAATGTGGTTGCCCATCATCTTTAGGGTTTTGTATACCTACCATCATCGTGCGGGCATCTCCTAAACTAGGGTTACCCACCACCTGCATAAAGTTACCATATTG
>NZ_DATCVJ010000910.1:0-10671 GCF_036566945.1 Chitinophaga sp.
TTTCTGCAAATGGTTTTTCAGAAAGCATTTGTCCAAGCCTGAAGTATAATTTTAATTGCTCTTGATTGGCCAGCCTGAGAGCGAGATACTTGCTGTGCAGAATATTTTGTTTGGTGTCTTTGATGAACTGCTTGTATGAAACTCCTGTTTCCATTTGTTTATATTTATTGGTGATTAATTCTTAGATAACAATTATTGACTTTGGTGTTGAGTCAATTTTTTTCTGATTGTTTAGTGGAGAGAAGTATGTTTACATCACGTTGAAGATAGCTAGCAGACGCGTAAACGGGCACGAATGTAAGGGTTCCAAACTATTTTTGTTTGTTCATTTTGTTCATTGATAAATTGATCTGTTCATCGTCAATTTAATTACGCCGTCAGTGACGGCGTAATTAAAAATAAAAAAGCGGAGATACAAGCTCCGCTTATATCTCCGCTTCCATCATCTTACAAAATTATTGTACTCTGTACACCGGATAACGCAGGTATTCCGGTTCTGCGTAAGGAGAATTTTTGAAGACAAAATTCAGTTGTGCGCTGGCGCTATTTGCAAAAGCAGTATCACTTGCTTTTTTCTTATTTAATGCATCCTGTAATTCCGGATGTTGCTGCAGATATGCGGCGCCGGTATCTTCAAAAACATAAGAAGAATAACCTTCTTTTTGTCCGAGGATGGCATCGAAAAAGTTCCAGGCAAAATAAGAATCACCGGCAGTAGGTTCGAGTGTTTCTATCAGAAAGCGGTTGGCAGTTTGATTCATCGGGATGTAAAAATCGCCTTTTCGGAAACGGATGGAATCCATGCTGCTGCTTACTTTTACGTTGGTATGGAGGTAATGTTTTTCAAAGGGTTTGGCATTACTCTGGAAGTCTGCAATATGATATACCGATACGTATATAGTAGTATCATGTGCGAGTGGTTGCAGCTGTACATTATTATTTTTCAGGAGATGGATAACGGCCCACCAGCCTTGTGGTATAATATACGCCAGGGGCTTTTCTACAAAATTTTGTGCTGTAGCGGTGTTATAGAATTTCACCTCCCTGGTGTAAGGTTTAGTACGATCGTAGTACAGTCGTGGTAAGCCGGAAATAGCACTGGGCTTATGTCCGGAGGCGAAGCCGCGGAAGGTGATCAGGCTGTATTTAGTCATATCAAATTCCCATGACAGCGGAAATGTTTTTTGTGTGATGGAAGTTTGTTTTGCCTGTTCACGTAGTTGTTTAATGGTTTCGCTGTGAGTGGCGGTAAACTGAATGAAACATTCCATCAGGGCATAAGTGGCTTTTACGCGAAGTGGATAAGGTTTCAGCATATGCGTTTCCGGTACAAATCCGAAGGTATGAAACAGCGTGGTATAACCGGTAGAGTAGCGTGGCACGTCTGCAAATTCCACCCATCCGCTGTCGGGTGTTTCACCAAAGTGATTGACGTAGGGAACCAGGTCGTAGCCTTTTGTTTTCATGAGGGCATATAATCCGGGTTCAAATGTTTTATTCATGAATTCGCCCATGGGACCACCGAGTTTATTATGCTGGGTGGTGAGCAGGGTCATGATATGCTGGTAGTCTGCCCCGTTGCTGACATGGTTATCCACAAACACATCCGGATCGGTGAGGTGATAGATTTGCTGGAAGGCAAGGGCATTTTTTGAATCGGTTTTGATGAAGTCGCGGTTAAGGTCCAGGTTTTGGGCGTTGCCACGGGAACCAAATGCATCCGGCCCGTTTTGATCTACCCGGTACCAGGGGGAGCGGTTTAGCATGCCGCCGATGTTGTACACCGGGATGACAGCCAGGATAACATTATCAGGTAATTTGATTTTGCCGAGGGCGAGGTCGCGCAGGAGCATCATGCTGGCGTCGATGCCATCGGGTTCTCCGGGGTGGATACCGTTGTTGATGAGGATGATGCGTTTATTCTTTTTGTGCAGGCTTTTGAAGTCGAAATCCTTTTGAGGGGAATAGGTGACCAGGTGTAGCGGAAAGCCGGCATCTGTGGAGCCAATAGCCTGCATATGGATTTGCGGGAAGCGTTTGGCCAGTAATTGATAGTATTGAATGACTTCCGGGTAGGTGGCGGTTTGCTGACCGGCGGTCTCTTCGTAGCGGGTCGTAAGGTCTTGTGCAGTAGCCAATAACGGAAACAGGCAGGCGAGGAGGATAGCTATTTTTTTCATTATACGATAGTAAATAGAAAAACAAAAAGCCCTTCCTTTGAGAGGAAGAGCTGTAAATATTGTTACTGAAACAATTAAGCCAGCGCTAAAACGCGCTTAGCCAGCTTGCTTTTCAGATTTGCTGCTTTGTTCTTGTGAATAACGTTACGCTTAGCTAATTTATCCAGCATAGAAGCTACCTCTGCTAAATCTTTCTCCGCTGTTGCTTTCTCAGTCACCGCTTTCAGGTCACGGATGGCATTACGAGTAGTTTTACCGTAGTAACGGTTACGCTCATTACGCTTTCTGCTTTGACGTACGTCTTTTTTCGTTGCTTTATGGTTTGCCATTTTTCAAATTTCAAGTTTCGGACGGCAAAGGTAACTATTTATCATTTAGAAAACAAACTAAATGTAGTTTTTCCGTCAATGAGTAAATATAAGAGTCTTTCATCACAGATAAACACTTGATTTTTTCTAATTTTTTCCACCCGGCGTATCGAAAAACGTGCGATATTTGCAATCCCATATATTAATATATGTGGGACCAACAGAAAAGTATTTGAACTGAAGATCAGCAAAACTCGTTGTAAATGAAGGACTTCTCATTCGTCACCAACTCACATCCTGCTTACATAGAATCGTTATATCAGGATTTCCGCAAAGATCCCAACTCTGTAGACCCGGATTGGGTTAAATTTTTCGAAGGATTCGATTTTGCAGTATCCAATGTAAACGGCAACAAGGCAGCAGCATCAGCAGCGCCTGTAGCAGGAGGCAGCACTTCGTTGCCAGTGAGCGACGACCAGTTGGCAAAAGAGCTGGGCGTATATCGTCTGATACAGGCGTATCGTAAAAAAGGCCACCTGATTGCTAAAACCAACCCCATCCGTGAAAGAAAAGACAGGAAGGCCAATCTGGACCTGGCCAGCTTTGGATTAGGGGACGCTGATCTCAAAACAGAATTCTTTGCAGGAACTACCATCGGTGTCGGCAAAGCCTCCCTCGAAAAGATTGTGGCCTATCTGACCCAGATCTACGCCAGCTCAGTAGGATTACAATACACTTACATCAATGCCCGTGACAAAGCCAAATGGCTGGAAAAGGAATTTGAGGCCATCATGACGCAGCCGCTGTCACTGGAACAGCGCCGCCGCATTTTACAGAAGCTGAATCAGGGTGTTATTTTTGAAAAATTTCTACACACAAAATATATCGGACAGAAGCGTTTTGGTCTGGAAGGTGGTGAATCCACTATTCCCGCACTGGATGCTATCCTCAATGTGGCCGCAGAATATGGTGTACAGGAATCTGTGATTGGTATGGCGCACCGTGGCCGTTTAAATGTACTGGCAAATATCCTGGGTAAAACCTACGAACAGATCTTCAATGAATTTGAAGGACTGGCCGTACCGGATATGACCATGGGTAGTGGTGATGTGAAATATCACCTCGGTTTCCGCTCTCAGGTAACCACTCCCTCCGGCAAACCGGTAAATCTGCAACTGATGCCTAACCCTTCCCACCTGGAAGTGGTAGATCCGATTGTAATCGGCTTTGCACGCAGTAAAGCAGATGTGATTTACGATAGCGATTATGATAAAATACTGCCTATCCTCATTCATGGTGATGCTGCCGTAGCCGGTCAGGGCATCGTGTATGAAGTAGAGCAAATGAGCAAACTGAAAGGTTATTACGTAGGTGGTACCATTCATTTTGTAATCAATAACCAGATCGGTTTTACCACTGACTTTGATGATGCCCGCTCGTCGGATTATTGCACCAGCGTAGCTTCGATTGTACAGGCGCCGGTATTCCACGTGAATGGTGATGATGCAGAAGCCGTAGTGAAAGTATCTCAGCTGGCCGCCCGTTACCGTCAGGAATTCAATGAAGATGTGTTCATTGATATGGTTTGTTACCGTAAACATGGCCATAACGAAGGCGATGAGCCTAAGTTCACACAGCCAAGTTTGTACGCATTGATTGAAAAACACGCTAATCCGCGTGAAGTATATACCCAGTTCCTGCTGAATAACGGCGAATCTGATGCTGCGGCATTGGCGAAGGAAATGGAAAAAGGCTTCTGGGATGAATTACAGGCCCGCCTGGATGAAGTAAAACAACATCCGCTGCCGTATGCCAACCAGAAACCAGAACAGTGGTGGCAGGCCCTGCGTAAATCTACACCGCAGGACTTCGAATCTTCCCCGGTAACAGCGATCAAAGAAGAAGATTTCAAACGTCTGTTTGAAGGACTGATGAAATGGCCGGAGAATTTTGTTCCCCTGCGCAAAGTGAGTAAGTTACTGCAGGATAAGATCAAGTTGTACCAGGAAGAAGGCAAAGTGGACTGGGCAACGGGTGAACTGCTGGCCTATGCCAGTCTCCTGATCGAAGGAAAAGATGTTAGAATGAGCGGAGAAGACGTAAAACGTGGTACTTTCTCTCATCGCCATGCGGTGCTGTTTGATGAAAATACCAACGAGACTTACAATCGCCTCAGTCATTTCCAGGACAAGCAAGGTAAATTCAGAATTTATAACTCTTTACTGAGTGAATATGGTGTATTAGGCTTTGAATATGGTTATGCCATGGCCAATCCTAATAGCCTGGTATTGTGGGAAGCGCAGTATGGTGACTTTGTAAACGGTGCACAAACTGTGATTGATCAGTACATTACCAGTGCAGAACAAAAATGGACTACACAGAATGGCCTGGTGATGTTACTGCCTCATGGTTATGAAGGTGGTGGACCAGATCATTCCAATGCCCGTCCGGAACGTTTCTTACAGCAGTGTGCAGAAGAAAATGTGGTGATCACCAACATTACTACTGCCGCTAACTTCTTCCATGCGTTACGCCGTCAGCTCACCTGGCAGTTCCGCAAACCGCTGATTAACTTCTCTCCAAAAGCGAATCTGCGCCATGTGGGTGCTTATTCTACTACGGAAGAATTTACACAGGGAGGATTTAAAGAAGTGCTGGATGATCCGTTCATTGATGATGCTGCTGTGGTAAAGAAAGTATTACTGTGTTCCGGTAAAATGTATTTTGATCTGAGTGATAAGCAAGGCAAAGATGACCGCAAAGATGTGGCCATTGTTCGCCTGGAGCAATTATATCCGCTGCCCATCAAACAACTGGAAGCCATTTCTCAGAAGTATAAAGGTGCTACCTTCTTCTGGGTGCAGGAAGAACCATTGAATATGGGTGCTGCAGCGTTCCTGCAAATGAACCTGAAGCAGATTAATTATGGTGTTATCAGCCGCAATCCGAGTGCGTCTACTGCTACCGGTTATGCGAAAGTACATGCACGTGAACAGCAACAGATTATTGACACGGCTTTTAACATCTAAGAAAATAAAAGTATAAACAGAATAACCTGGTTTAACGTTAAGCTAAAGGCTGAAAGCAAAAAGCTAATTGCTAACCCGGTATCACCATCAACTGATTAAATATGGTTATCGAAATCAAAGTCCCTACGGTAGGAGAATCTATTAGCGAGGTAACAATTGCAAAGTGGTTGAAGAAAGACGGCGATTATGTGCAGCAGGACGAAGTATTATGTGAAATGGAATCAGAGAAAGCAACCTTCGAACTGAATGCAGAGAAAGCAGGTGTCCTGAAGATTGCTCCGGCAGCGCAGGATGGAGCTACTTTGAAGATTGGTGATGTAGCCTGTACCATCGATACCGATGCAGCTGCACCCGCCACTGATGCCGCACCGGCAGCAGCAGCACCTGCAGCCCCTGTAGCAGCACCTGCGCCAGCAGCAGAAGCCGCCGCAGCAGCACCAGCAGTGAACAAAGGGACGATTGAAATGAAAGTGCCTACAGTAGGAGAGTCTATAAGCGAAGTAACACTGGTGAAGTGGATCAAAAATAATGGTGATTATGTAGAGCGTGATGAAGTGGTATGTGAACTGGAATCAGAGAAAGCAACTTTCGAACTCAATGCAGAAGAAGCTGGTGCACTGATTACCGTAGCAAAAGAAGGCGATACTTTGAAAATAGGCGATATTGCCTGTAAAATAGATACCAGTGCTGCAAGACCTGCGGGTAAAGCCGCACCGGCAGCAGCTCCGGCGGCGCAGCCATCGAAAGCTACTCCGCAACCACAACAGGCGCCTGTTACCAGCATTCCGAATGATCTGAAAGCATCTCCGGTAGCAGCAGCAGTGATTGCAGATAAACATGTAGATCCATCCAACATTAAAGGTTCCGGCGTACACGGAAAAATCATGAAAGATGATGTGTTGGCTGCCCTGCAAAATCCGGGTGTGGCGATCGGACAGGAAATGTTTACCCGTCAGGAACGCCGCGAAAAGATGAGCAACCTGCGTAAAACAGTTTCCCGCCGCCTGGTGGAAGCCAAAAATACAACGGCCATGCTCACTACCTTCAATGAGGTAGACATGACCGAAATAATGGCGCTGCGTGCCAAATACAAGGAAGTATTCAAAAAACAGCATGAGGTAAACCTGGGCTTTATGAGCTTCTTTACCAAAGCCTGCTGCTTTGCATTACAGGAATTCCCGTCTGTAAACGCTTACATCGACGGAGAAGAACTGGTATATCACGATTACTGCGATATTTCTATTGCCGTATCTGCTCCTAAAGGCCTGGTAGTACCGGTAATCCGCAATGCGGAAAGTCTGGATATGGCAGGTATTGAAAAAGCAGTGGTGGAACTGGCTACCAAAGCCCGCGACAACAAATTGACCATGCCTGAAATGACCGGTGGTACTTTCACCATCACCAATGGTGGCGTATTTGGCTCATTGATGAGTACACCTATCATCAACATCCCGCAGTCAGCTATCCTGGGTATGCACAAAATACAGGATCGTCCGATGGCGGTAAATGGTCAGGTAGTGATCCGTCCGATGATGTACCTGGCGCTGAGCTACGATCACCGCATCATTGATGGCCGTGAGTCAGTAAGCTTCCTCGTAAGAGTGAAGGAAATGCTGGAAAATCCTGAACAACTGTTGTTCGGTAAAGATCCATTGAAAGCATTACTGAAATTGTAATCTTACATAAAATACAAAAAGAAGAGCCGGTGCTATAGAGTACCGGCTCTTCTTTTTGTATTCAATTCCTTCACGCCCGTTTGTGGGCCCATTGTCTACGATGTGGTAGCATCAATATTCCCCTTATCTTCGCGTATGACCCGTTGGGAAAATTATTTAGCATCAGCAGAGAAAATCATAGGCGCTTATCAGGGCAGCCTGCCATTACATCATTTTCTGAAGTCCTTTTTTAAGGAACATCCCTACATGGGAGGGCGCGACCGGCGCTGGATTTCACAACTGGTATATCATTATTTCCGTTTGGGACATTGGGGGAAATCGCTGCCTGTGAGTGAGCGTGTGATCGCAGGTGCATTGCTTTGCGAAACCGCACCGAATGATTTTCTGGCGGCAGTGAGACCTGCCTGGAATCAGCACACCACAGGTTCGCTAACCGATAAAGCAGCGTTGTTATCTGACGCATTAACGCCCTCCGCTATCTTTCCTTTTTTGGAAAATTTATCAGCAGGTATTGATGCTAACGCTTACGCCTATACTATACTTAAGCAACCGCGTTTGTTTATTCGTGTACGCAATAACAGGCTGGAAAAAGTATTGCAGTTGCTCGACAAGGCGGCTGTTGTGTACGAAGTATTTGCGAACACCACCACCGTGGCTTTGCCTAACGGCACTAAGATAGAAGTGATTGTGCCGGAAAAAAGCTGGTATGAAGTACAGGATGCCTCGAGTCAGCAAACCGGAGAGTTATTTTTACCCACAAAGCAGCAACGTTGGTGGGATTGTTGCGCCGCCAGTGGTGGCAAATCCATTCTTCTGAAAGATCAGCAACCAGGTGTGCAGTTGCTGGTATCAGATGTAAGACGATCCATCCTCGAAAACCTGCAGCAGCGCTTTACCGCAGCAGGAGTGAAAAACTATGAAGCACGGGTAGCAGATCTGACGGCGGAGAATTTTGCCGCCAGCATGGGTAGCCAGCAGTTTGATGGTATTATCCTCGATGCGCCTTGTAGTGGTTCCGGAACCTGGGGCCGCACTCCCGAAAGTATTTCCTTCTTCAAAAAAGAAGAGATAGCGAAGTATCAGCAGCTGCAAAAGCGTATAGCCCATAACGTGGTACCTTTCCTAAAGAAGGGGGGTGCGTTGATTTATATTACCTGTTCTGTATTCAGGCAGGAGAATGAAGAAGTAGTGAAATATATAGAGGAGATGAGTGATTTACGTGCGGAGAAGGGAGGGGTGATTGCTGGGTATGATAAGGGGGCGGATACGATGTATGCGGTAAGAATGTCTTAATCAGTCAACTTTTGACAATAAAATCATTGTCAAAAAAGTTAACAATAAAAATTTTGTTAACATTAAAAAAGGGTGAGAAGACTTCCATCTTCCCACCCTTTACTTTATCTATCTTATGAAATTATTCTTATAACACTATCGGTACTGCGCGTTGAATAATACCGCCGCCAATGACATCATCGCCTTCGTAGAATACCGCCGACTGGCCGGGCGCAATTCCTTTTACGCTTTCATAAAAACTCACTTTTACCTGGCCGTTTTCATTGTACAGGTTACTCAATGCGCCTTTATCTTTATACCGGATTTTTGTAGTGGCTTCCATTCCTTCGGTAATAGTTTCGTACTTACCCATGTTGATACCACTTACAAACATTTCGCTTTTCTGTAGTTCGTCTTCATTGCCAAGCACTACCGTATTTGTTTCCGGGATAATTTCCGTTACAAATACCGGGCGTCCAAGGGCAATTTCAAGCCCTTTACGCTGCCCAACTGTATAGAAGGGGTAACCTTTGTGATGACCAACAATAGTGCCATCTGCGAGCACAAAATTGCCTCCGTTGACCCTTTCTTCCAGCCCCTCTACCTTTCTCTTCAAAAATCCGCGATAATCGTTATCCGGCACGAAGCAAATTTCATAGCTTTCTGCCTTTTTGGCCAGCTCGGGATACCCGAAATCAAATGCCATCTGGCGGATAGCTGTTTTACGATAGTTGCCCAGCGGGAGCATGGTACGGGCCAGTACATCCTGTTGGATACCCCATAGCACATAGCTCTGGTCTTTGGTTTCATCTACGCCTTTGCTGATCACGTAACGGCCATTGTCATGCTGACGGATTTGTCCGTAGTGGCCGGTAGCAATAAACTCGCAGTCCATGGCATCAGCACGTTTCATCAGTGCGCGCCATTTTATATGGGTATTGCACAGTACACACGGATTGGGCGTACGTCCTGCAATATATTCCTCGACAAAATTATTAATAACAAAATCACCGAATTCATCGCGGATATCCAGCACAAAGTGCGGGAATCCATGATGCACCGCCGCCGCGCGGGCATCGTTAAAAGAATCTAGGTTACAGCAGCCGGTTTCCTTTTTACTGGAACCTGCAGATGCATAATCCCAGGTTTTCATGGTGATACCCACCACTTCATATCCCTGCTCATGCAACATCAGCGCTGTAACAGTACTGTCTATACCACCGCTCATGGCTACCAGCACTTTACCATGCTTGCTCATTTGGAAAAGTTTAAGGATGCAAAATTACTTAAATTCCAGCCAACGGCCATCTATCCTTTATTGATCCTGACAATGAGCGGATTGATTCTGATTATATCATTGATATCATTTTAACGTCTTTTAACCTTTATTTCCCCAAATGCTATAAATTGTTAATTGTGAATTATATATTTATTAGTTTTAGCAACCTTTTAGCATAAAACAGTCGTGATGCTTCCCATATTAAACAAAGAGTTTATATTAAACTCACCTGATTCCGGCGTTCATGAAAGCACTTTCACCTTCCCGGAAAAGATCCTGCAATTTGGTACCGGCGTGCTTTTGCGCGGATTGGTAGACTACCTGGTAGATAACGCCAACAGGCAGGGAATCTACGAAGGACGAGTTGTGGTAGTCAAATCTACGGATGGTGATACCACCGAATTTTCCAGCCAGGACAATCTGTACACCACCCATATCAAAGGTATTTCCCAGGGAGAACTGGTAGATCAGGTACTAATTAACGCTGCTATTAGCCGTGTTTTGCAATCGAATGCAAATTGGCGGGAGATTTTAGATGCAGTGCATCAGCCTGCTTTACAAACTATCATTTCCAACACCACCGAGGTGGGGATCCAATATGTACCGGAAAAAGTAACAACTGGTGTTCCATCTTCCTACCCGGGTAAATTACTGGCGGTATTGTGGGAACGTTATTCCTATTTTAAAGGAGCCGCCAATACCGGCTTTGTGATTGTACCTACAGAACTGGTGGTCAACAATGGTCACCTGTTGAAAGATATTGTATTGCAACTGGCTGCGTTTAACGAAATGCCTCAGGCATTTATTAACTGGATTCATGCTGATAATCATTTCTGTAATTCACTGGTTGACCGTATTGTACCGGGCAAGCCCCGCAACCTGGCGGAAATAGCCACCAAAGCCGGTTATATAGATCAGCTATGGATA
>NZ_DATCVJ010000911.1:0-7190 GCF_036566945.1 Chitinophaga sp.
GGTATTGCAGGGTAAAGTGATATTACAAAAATAACGTTGCCTTACTTACTAACTATCAGCAACGGCTGTTTCAAAAGTATCCTGAAACAGCCGTTGCTGATTTTTATCTTCCTCAGCTGCCAGCGCCTTCGTCATCTTTCTGATCTTTTCTCGAAAGATATTCTGAAGGAATACAGCCGTAATGTTGTTTGAATGCTGTGGAGAAATAAGAAGGTGAATTAAATCCGCACATATTGGAAATCTCCGAAATAGTATACTGACGCGCCGCCATCAGCTCCACCGCCTTATGAAAACGTATTCGTTTTACAAATGCGGAAACAGATTCGCCGGTAATCGCTTTTATTTTCAGGTACAGGTTAGAACGGCTCATCCCGAGTTCCCGGCTAAATTTATCTACGGAAAAATCATATTCCATCAAATTGGCTTCTACAATGGCAATCGCTTGTCTGATAAAGGTTTCATCCAGGCTGTTAAAAGTAATTTTTTCAGGGATCACCTCTTTCGAAGCGGAATAATATTCCCGTAACTGGCGACGGATTCTAAGAATACCTTGTACTTTTGCCTCCAGTAAAGCAATAGAAAACGGCTTGGTTACGTAATCATCCGCTCCCATTTCCAGGCCCATAATCTGCTGCGATGTTTCCGCTTTTGCGGTCAGCAACAGTACCGGAATATGGCACATCTGGATATTTTGTTTTACCCGTTTACAAAGATGCAGTCCATCGAGTTCGGGCATCATCACATCACTGATAATAAGATCTGGTTGCTGTTCCGCCAGTTTGGCCAATGCTTCTTTTCCATTATAAGCCACACTTACCTCATAAGATTTCCGGAAATACTGTTCCAGATAGGAAACGATTTCTTCGTTGTCGTCTACAATCAATAAACTGGCGCGTACAGTATCCTCTTTCAAAGTAAAAGCATCGGGTAACATTATCACCGGCTCTTCTACCAGTGTTTTCTTTTCTTCGGGAACTTCCTCCACATAAGCATCTCCGGCATATGCATTTTCGGACAGGGGAAGCGTGACGGTAAAAGTACTCCCTTCACCAGGCGCGCTTATTACAGTGATAGTACCGTGATGCAATGCTACCAGTCGTTTGGTAAATGCCAGCCCCACGCCGGAACCCAAATTCATTTCTTCACTGTTTACCTGGTAAAATCGGTCAAATACCTGGGACAAATGTTCCGCCGCAATGCCTTTGCCGGTATCTGTAACGGTGACGCGTACCTGCTCTCCTTCCCTGGCCAGCTCCATGATAATATCCTTTCCATTCGGCGTATATTTAAATGCGTTAGAGAGAATATTTGATAAAATATTTTCCAATGCATCTTTATCGTAGATGGCAGACAGCGTCACTTCTTTTGTATGGAACTGGTAGTTGATCCCACTCTTTTCTCCCAGCGGTTTAAATGACTGATAAATTCCCTGCACAAAATGGAGCATATCTCCCCGGGAAACTGTTAGTTTCCGGGTACCCATTTCCGTTTTCCTGAACTCGAACAATTGATTTACCAGGTGATAAAGCCGGCGGGTATTCGCTAACATCAACGTATGCTTACTCCGTAGGTCCGGATCTGTGGCGGGCCGGCTCATTATCTCTTCCAGCGGCGCCAGCATCAGTGTTAACGGCGTACGCAACTCGTGAGACACGTTGGTGAAAAAATCCATTTTTACCTGGTTAATATAATTCACCTTTTCGCGCTCCATCCGTTCTGTTTTCAATTGCTGTTGGGTAAGATATCTTTCGTGCAGCATCCGGTAAACAAGATAGGCGGCACCCAGTATAAACACGAGCAACAGCAAAATAAACCAGGTACTCTTATACCAGGGCGGCAGAATACGGATATGCATACTCCTCACCTGCCCCGTTTCTCCCTGCAGGCCTATCACCTTCACATAAAAAGTATAATTACCGGCAGGCAGATTGGTATACGTGGCTTTAGGCAGATTCTCCGTTTGTTGCCAGCCCACATCAAATCCATCCAGCTTATAAAGATACCGGGTTCTGTTGCCGGAGATATAATTAAATGAATTAAATAAAATGCTGAATTGCCTTAACTCGTGACTGAAAGTAAGTACCTCCGATTTATCGATATGCTGATCCAGTATCCCCGTTCCATCGCCCGGATATACCGGACGATTCAATACCTCCAGTCCTGTAAATGTGATGCCCAGTCTTAACGGTTGCTGCTTCAATGTGGCCGGATAGAAATAGGAAATGCCATTGGTGCCACCAAACAGCAACAGTCCATCTGCGGCTTTACAGCTGGCATAGAGATTAAACTGACTGTTTTCCAATCCGTCTTTGCTATCAAAAAACTGCCGCGCATGTGTATCCGGATTTAAGCGCAACAGCCCCGTGCTGGTAGACATCCAAAGATTGCCATCATTGTCCGGCTGTATACCATTGACGGTGCCCGCGGGTAAATAATCTGCTGTATGATAGTTGAGGAAAGTATGAGTGGCCGGTTGATAAAGATTCAATCCATCCCGCGTACCGATCCAGATCCTGTGTTGGGCATCTTCTGCCATACAATTAATCACATCATTGCTCAACGTGGCTCCCGGCAAGGCATTAAACTGCCCCTGATCCGGATGGTATTGGTTCACCCCATTGGTGGTACCAATCCAGATGATCCTGTTGCTATCTTCAAAAAGAAAAGTGATTTCATCTGAGCTAAGATGTTTACCCAAACCCGCAGCGGGATAGTGCTTAAATGTTTGCTTCGCCGGATCAAACAGGTCCAGACCAGAACGTGTGCCTACCCATACCTGTCCGCGATAGTCGGTCAGCAAGGCATACACCATGTCGCCGGCGATACTGCCGGGATCATCTTCGTGATGGCGGAATATTTTGTTGCTGCCCGTTGCCGGGTCCAGCAGATTGAGTCCTGCATTGTGTGTACCCACAAACAACTTTCCATCCGGACTGAAAGCAATCGATTTTACATTATTGGCGCTTAATGTATTGGCGCCATTTTCAGAATGCGTGTAATAGCGGATAGTATTGGCGGAGGGGTTCCAGTAGTTCAAACCTTTGTCGTTGGTGCCTATCCAGAAATTCCCTTTATGATCCTGCCGGATCACGTTAATCACCTCATCGCTGAGTGAAACGGGCCCCGTATTCTGGTTGATCATATTGAACATAATATCCGCCTCGTGATAATAGTTCACCCCACCGTAGTAAGTACCCAACCACATCCCGTTTTGATTGTCGCGGTAAATACACCGGACACTATTCTGGCTGATGGTATATGGAATGGTAGACTGATGATAATAATTCTGAAAGCGGGCAGATTTTTTATCGAGAATAGACAAGCCCCGGAAAGTCCCTACCCAGATGTTTCCATGGGCATCTTTGTTAATGGCCCTGACATCATTGTCCGCCAGCCCGGAATTATCCGGCTGATAAAGGTATTGCGTTACCTGCTGATCGGTGGCGTGATAGCATAGCACGCCACTGCCTTCTGTGGCCAGCCACCAATTGTTTCCATCAATAAAAATTTCATTGATGGGCGCTCTCTCTACGCCCAGATTTACCTTTGTCAATTGCTGTGAGGAAAGGTCCATTTTAAAAAGACCTTCGTCAGTCGCCAGCAGCAATGTTTGCGGTAACGTGGTGAGGTGGTAAACAATTTTAAAGCCGGGGCTTTTCAGCGGCAGTTCTTTGAATGATTGGGAAGCGGAATCAAAGTAATAAATACTTCCGGTGTTGGAAGCGGCCCAGAGGCGGCCATCCGCAGCGCAGGTCATAGCGGAAATATACCACTCGCCCGGCTTCGGCGTTATCCGGTAGTTACTAAAATTTTCAGTGGCATAATGATAGCGGCTGATGCCTTGATTACCGCCAATCCACAGTTCTCCTTTTTTATCAATGAAAATACTTTTGATATAGTAAGATTGTAAACTGTTGGAGTCGTTCTTCACGGGCCGGTAAATAGAAAAACGCTGCCCGTCATAACGGTTCAAGCCATCCTGGGTAGCCATCCACATGAATCCCAGCGTGTCCTGCACAATGGCAAACACGGTTCCCTGAGACAAACCTTTGTTGACAGAAATATTCCTGAAATGCCGGGGAGTTACCTGATCCCTGGCCCATCCGATGGAGGTAAATAAAGTAAACAGCAGGCTGAAGCAGCCATACAACAAATACAAAGTCCTTCTCATGCCGATTTTGGTGGCGCCTCTCTTTATTACATTGAGTACACGTCGCATTCAAATGTAATAACATCCGGAATAATTCCCAACCGGAAAAAAGGAATTACCACCTTACTCAGGCTGCCGGGGATCACGGTCATACTTAGCTACGTCCGGCAATTCGTCTGTTACTTCCGTTTGATGGCTACTGTTACCGTTGGCTTCCAATAACATGGAGCTACCTGCTACCTTAGGCACATACTTTTTCCCTTCAAAACTAAGCGGCAGATTACCATAATTAAAACAAGCACGATTTGTTTTACTGCTGACCTGTATAGCTGCCGGCCTGTTGCCATCCAGCCGGGCCTGAATATGCCAGCCACCAAGGTCACATTCATAAAACCCTTTGCCGGTGGGCACTACTTTTACTATTTCCGGCTGCCCTTCTTTTATCTGCATCACTGTTAAAAAACGATACTGTTTTGCCGGCAAGGAGGTAATACCTGCATGCCACTGCGAGGAAAACACTTTGATGTTGCCATCATCATCCGTCACCTTAGCCCAGTTAACAGCCGGGTAAGCAAATTGATGATGCACCATTAATGTGGAAGGGGCATCGGATATTACACTTATCGCCACCTTCGCCACATCGGCGTTGATGATAAAGTTTTGTTGTTGGTTGCCTGTTGGCTGTTGGGCTGTAATCGTATAATACGGGGCATGAAACTGGGTGGTCCATTTCACCGGCCGCGCAGCTGCCAGTTCATCATATAAAAGGATAATGCCTCCATCGAGTTGTAACATATGTCGCCGGAATAATTTCACGCCCGCATCGCCATAGCCATGGCTGCTATCAGCCGTAATCTCTATTTGCGAAAAACGATCCAGCCAAAAAGAACTGAGAATAGGTCCGTATGCATTGGAAGCATCTCCCAGCGCATATTGGATGTGCTGCCCACTGATGGCACGAGGTATCCAGCCATAGCCTTCCTCTCCCAAACGCTGACTTAAACTATCTGCCAGGACAGTACTGTAAGCTTTTGAGCTACGGTAGTCCAGCAAATTATGTGGATCGCTGAAGTTGCTGTAGTAGCCACTTCCACCCAGGATGGTTTTACCTTTATAGTTCACCGTCACGGCATTTTGCGACGCATGACCATGTCCCGAAGAGCCGAAAGGGCTGCTCAGCAAGTAACTGCTTAACTCCTGCTTATCTTTTGCCAGCTCTTCATGCATGGCCACCACGCCCACATCCGCAAACTTCCTCGTTTTAGGCAAATCAGCGGGAGATTTGATGTCCTGTTTACGATCGGGGTTGTAATTCAACAAGCGGAAAAACAGGTAATCATCTGTTCCTTTAAAAAAGTCGGGATGATCTTTTTTTATCTCCGCCACATACCAGTTGAGATAAGGATTATTTACTTTTAATGAGAGCGCATCGGCAAACCATGCCTGGCCTTTTACCATATGCGGAATATTCTCCCACATATCTCCGGTAGCGGTAGACGGCGATCCCGGCGGATAGGTGTAGATCATAAAGTAGGGCAGGTTTTGCATCCAGGGAAGATTAAAATAATTTACCCCGGAGAAATCACTGAACAACTGCGACAGATAGATGAACGATTTATAGTTGACCCGAAAATATCCGTTGCCCTCATGCCAGCCACCATCGGTCGTTCCCAGGATGGGAAAACGCGCCGTCCACACTTCATACAGATAGGAAAGCCATTCTCTTGCTTCCGGTACTTCATGTACTACTGCCACCGTAGCAATGGCCAGGTTGCGCATGGTAATCTGCCATACATGATTATCACTCACATGTAATTCAAACCGGTTGGGCAGATGATCATATACCCTTTTGGCTCTTATCCTGATCACGTCTTTCAAATGATTTTTCTCCGATGTATTCAGCACCTGGTAGCCTGCATCATAAAACCAGCCCAGAGCTTCCAGCACGGCGCCACTGGTGAAGTCATCGCCGGTAGCCAACCCATTGGGGTCCATAGCAGCGATATTGAGCGCACGACGTTTTGCATCTAAAATAAAGCGTTCATCTTTGGAGAGCTGATATGCAATACACAAATTACGAATGGGCGTACCTACTTTATCTCCAAAGCCATGGTACATGCGCTCAATGATCTTCTTTTTTTCCAGGGGTGTTTTCCCGGTGGTATCAATAATGCGCATGGGCTGCTCTGTCGGCAATGGTTCGCGCATCAGTCTTTCTGCATAGGCAATAAATACTTTGGCTTCTTTATTATTCAGATTATTACGATAAAATTCATCACCGATGGTATTCATATTCCACAAGCGCGGATGAGGGCCTTCGTTGCGTTTCAGTACATCACTAACCGGTGGCGGCACGACGGTAGTAGCTTTGGAGCTTACAATAAAATCATATGCCGGCGACCATACCCAGCTGCCACCTTTCAGTGCATAGGCATATTTCCAGTACCAACGCCCCGGCTTCAATGCCTGATGCAGTGGATACACGGCCCATTTTTGCGGCGCGCCCGCTATCAGGTTCTTCGTAAAATTACTGTCGCTCGACAGCAATACTTTATAAGCGACATTGCCGATATTCGGATCTTCCGGCACTTCACTTCCGGTTTCCATGGGCAACACTATATTTTTGCCATTGGTGGCCGGCCATAACAACGCAGGCGTGGCCGACATCACCGTAATACCATTTACCGGATAAGGCCACTCCCTGACACGGGCATGCAATTTTTCTGCGGAGAGCTTTATCAGAGAAGGCGTTTGCTGGCTATACGCCCTGAGCGCAATGATGGCAATAGATAGCGTAAGTAATTTCTTCATGATCTTTATAAGTAGGCAGAAAATTGATCGTTATGCTGTTTACACCATTTGCTGAGATAACTCCGCATGGTGGTGAGTATTTTTTTGGAAGATGATTGCATGGCCAGGTTATTCATTTCACCGGGATCTTTTGACAGGTCAAACAACTGCTCTCTGATGGCGCCTTTGCTGTATACAATGTACTTGTAATGGCTGCTGATCACCGCTCTCCCACTGATGCCCAGCAATA
>NZ_DATCVJ010000912.1:0-4969 GCF_036566945.1 Chitinophaga sp.
TGCCTTATTGGACACCCGTAAAGTAAGGGACGCCATTCATGCCTACGATATGGCGGAATTGCTGGACTACAAGCCGTTATCGAAATTGCTGTATAATAAAGCCTGCGCATATTCCATCTCCGAAAATGTAGATTCTGCCCGCTACAACCTGATGGCTGCCATTGAGTTTGGGTATAATAATATGAAAAACATTATGTCTGATCCGGACCTGGCGTATTTCAGAGATCACTACAGTTTTAAAACAGAAGTGATGGAAGCTTTCAGCGGCGCCGGTGATACGGAAAAGCTGGAATGGAATCTTTTTGCCAATCAGTTCAAACCATTGCCCATCCCTTTAACCATTGATACGGCCTACCAAAGGAAACTCGGTAAAAATTTCATTTCCTATGATTTTGAAATGTATGTAGCTGAAATGAGGGATTCAAAGTTTTCAAGAGATGTAGGTAGCTCCTTTTATTATGTAGGACAGGTGAAAAAAACGGAAGCCTTTAAAACCCTGATATATGCGGTGAGCGATGAAATATATGACAATGAAGACAATTTTGCAGACGCACCAGCTTATTATTTGATGGTCAGTTATGATACTGGTGGTAAACTCATCGATAAAATGCTGGTATCGGGGAAAAAAATAATTGAAGATCCTTATCGCTCCGTAAATATCAGTAATGCTGAATTTGAGGTAGCCGAGTATAAAATTGAATATGAGAAAGATCCTGCAGAAACAGGGTATGTTAATAACCCGGAGAAGTCCAGAACAGAAATTAAGAGAACCACTTTCGTGATTACAGACGATGGTCATTTTACGCCAAAGACACAACAGCTGGCATTGAGCCGCTAATCAAATCATATCGCTGCGGTATCCCCCCTACGGGATGCCGCAGTAGTGATCCCCATTCTTTTTATCAATACCCGCTTCAATAGCAGTTCTGCTAACAATAAATTCAAGGTCCAGCTTAACCAGGAAATGGTGATATAGGCCGTTGCCGGCCTTAGTGGCATGTGCATCAGGCCCAGTACTAAAGCGTAGAGCCTTAGTGTGAGCGCCGACAAGGTGAGCGCGTAGCTACGGAGCATCCAGCTGATATGTTCCTGCCAACGGCCCTGCATAGCCGTTCTCCAACCCATGATGGTAAAACCGATCCAGAGTAGGGACAACAATACAAAACTGATTCCCGCATATATGCCACCATTGGCGTAAACGCCCATGATAAGTCCGGTAGGGCCACTGAGTGTAATCACTACCAGCGCATAAATTTTTCCACTGTTGCGGTGTAGCCGGGGATATTTATCCAGCAGGTATTTGCTGAACTGAAGTAATCCGGTGATCAATACCGTAATACTTACAAAGATGTGAATATAGAAGCTAACGCGCCAGTGGCGGATAGGATAAACTCTTTGTTTGGTAATGAGGAAGTCGGTATACTTTTCAAACGTTGTATAAGGAATGGTGAGTAACAGCATCAGCCATGCTCCGTAGAGTATAGCCGTTGCTGTTAGTATCCATCCAATTTTCTTCAGTAGTCGCATATTATGGACCCTCTACAAATTCCAGGGTATCAATTCTTACGCCGTAAAAGTAAGTGCGGCCATCTCCATCGGTATCGCCATTAGACAGGAATCTGGCGGTATTGGTACGTTCTTTAAAGTGCGTATTCTTTTCCCAGGAAATAACAAGGGTGCTGTCATCCGATTTTTGGTAAGTGCCTTTGATCTTGATCATCTGGTCGGCAAAGGTAGAGTCATTCACCTTTTCGTAGAGTTGGAGTAAACAGCTGCCATCTGTACTAAACTGGAGATCACTTTTGCTATTGTCTGTGCCGATCAGGAATTGATTGAAAGTATTTCCGTTCATACCATAACTCTCTGATTCTTTGTCGGTACTCTTTTCAAATACAAAGGTTTTTTCTTTCAGGGTGCTGCTGTTCAGCGGCGTCCAGGTGCCTTTTCCTTTGGCGAACAGATGATCGAAGGTAAGTTCAAATTTACCATCGAATGGGTGATCTCCGGGTTCGCTCAGACTAATGATCCAGCTGTCGTTATCTTTTTTCAGTTCACCGCGCAGGTTGCGGCGCAATCCTTTATGCACGTTGTAGCCGGCTACCTGTTTGCCGTTCGCATAGTTCAGGGTAATGTAAATCGGGGCGCCACCGAAGTCGCCCATATAGGTGCCTTGTAATTTGGTGAGCGCAAGACTGTCGTCGTTTGCGGCCTGGTCGTTGCCTTTGTCTGCTGCGGGTTTGCAGGCAAAAAACAATAGCATGGCGGCCAGAAAAGAACTGGTTAATAATTTCACAGGGTATTTTTTTGTAAATATAATTTTTTATCAGCCTTTAAACGCTACCTCAATAATGAGTAGCTTATTGATCTTGTTGGCAGTGTTTTTAGTGAGTCCTTCCAGCCGGATATAGTAACGGCTCACGGCTATACGAACTGGTGGCGCCGGAAATTTATCCAGTTGGGCAACGAGAGCGTACTGAGTAGGGGTGCCATTTTGTTTTATATGCTGTTGCAGATGGGAGATATCGGTAGGAGGAAACCTGGTTTTTTCTGCTGCCGAATATTTTTTGCAGATGAAGAAGTTGCTGGCTTCGGCGTTAAGTAATTCCCAGGGAGAGCGATAATGTTTCCAGTTGAGCAAGGGCTCTTGCTCAATAATGGCGCTGGTTTCATAGCACTGGGATACTTTCACCTTTTCGGCTTCCCCGGTGGTAACGGCGAGCATTTGTCCTTCGATACTATGTAAATGATCCAACAGGAAGAAGAGGGTATCCGGATGCAATTCAAAGTCGTTGCGCCTGGCATCTGGTTTTACCCAGTCCAGTGAAAAGTAGCTATCACTGAAACGGATATACGTAGTTGAATCACGACTCACTACATACACTTCATTGGAAGCTACTTTCACTGATGTTGCCGGCGGAGCGATCAGCTGCATGGTATCAATCTGCACCGGTCTTGCCTTTTCGGGCTTGGCGGGGTGTTGGCAGGCCGGCAGCAACACTAAGGTTGCTGCCAGAAAAAAGGATGTTTTCATGGTATACGGGATCCTGTATCGAACATTGGCGTCAGAAATAGTTTTCCCCGTAAATCCGGAAACAGTTACTCTGCGTCTACTTTGTTGACTGTATCAGGCGTATCTATTTTTTTGTTAAGGGCTTCCCACAAAATATCCTTCAATTCACTCAGGCCCTGGTTGGTAACAGAAGAGATAAATACATGTGGTACATCTTCCGGTAGCTCCGCGGATATCGCGGCTTTCAGCTCATCATCCAGCATATCGCTTTTACTGATGGCCAGCAGAAACTGTTTATCCAGTAATTCGGGATTATATTGTTCCAGCTCATTTACCAGTACCTCAAAGTCTTTGCGGTGATCTGCACTATCTGCTGGAATAAGGAATAATAATACGGCGTTTCTTTCAATATGTCGTAAAAATCGGTGTCCCAATCCTTTTCCTTCATGGGCGCCTTCAATGATACCCGGCAAATCCGCAATACAGAATGATTTGCTGTCGCGGTATTCTACCATGCCCAGCTGAGGGGTCAGCGTGGTAAAGGCATAATCAGCTACTTTAGGTTTGGCGGCGGTAATAGTAGACAACAGGGTAGATTTTCCGGCATTAGGAAAGCCTACCAGGCCCACATCTGCCAATACTTTTAATTCTACTACTTTCCAGCCTTCGGTACCCGGCATACCTGGTTGCGCATATTCCGGTGTTTGGTTGGTAGCAGACTTGAAATAAGCATTGCCTTTACCTCCTTGTCCACCTGGAATCCAGATAACTTCCTGTCCGTCGTGGAGGATTTCTGCTTCCACGCGACCGGTTTCTTCATCCTTTGCTTGTGTACCCAGCGGCACTTCAATGATAATATCCTTACCAAAACGACCGGTACAGTTATCACCGCTGCCGTTTTCGCCGTCTTCTGCCAGCAGGTTTTTGTGCCAGCGGAGATGCAGGAGGGTCCACAGCTGTGAATTGCCTCTTAAAATAACATGTCCGCCTCTGCCGCCATCGCCGCCATCAGGGCCGGCCTGCGCATTAAATTTGGTTCGCATAAAGTGCAAACTGCCTGCGCCACCTTTCCCGGATTTACAAAATACACGGATATAATCTACGAAATTCGCTTTTTCCACTATTCTCGGATTTTAAGTCTGTTGCTTCCATAACAACAGAAAAACAAAACGCAAAGATCGTGAAGTTTAAGCTAATTAGCACTATTCTGTGCCAAGAGCTGTTTACTTACAATCTTTGCGTTGTATAATAAGATGCTGAAAGTCTTTGTGAGAGCGGTATCCCGCTTACAACTATACTCTTTCTCCTACCAGTTCGTCCATTTCTTTGGACAAAAGTTCGAAGACTTCCTCTTCTGTACCATCACCTTTCACTTTCTTGAACTTGCCGAATTTGGCATAGTGATCAGCCACAGGAGCGGTTTTGTTATGATATTCTACAATACGTGCCTTCACTACTTCTTCTGAAGCATCATCACTGCGACCAGAGGTCAAACCACGGTTCAGCAAACGCTTAATCAGTGCATCCTCCGGTACTTCCAGAGACAGCACCACAGAAATAGCTGTTTTTTTCAATGCCAACAGCTTGTCCAACGCCTCTGCCTGGGCAGTAGTGCGGGGAAAACCGTCGAAAATGAAACCACGTGCTTCAGGATTAGCCTCCAGCTTGGAACTAATCATGCCAATCACCACTTCATCAGGTACTAAGGTACCCTGATCCATGAATTTCTTGGCCTCAAGACCCAGCGGCGTTTTATCACCAATCTCACTGCGAAGCAAATCGCCGGTAGACAGATGAATAAGTCCGTACTTCTGGATAATATTAGCACTTTGTGTACCCTTGCCGCTACCGGGAGGGCCAAATAAAATGAGATTGACCATGTTTAATTAAAATCTACTTTACTCGCAAGGCTGCAAATATATGAAACAGATGAATGTATTGGTAATTAAAATTACGATT
>NZ_DATCVJ010000913.1:0-3895 GCF_036566945.1 Chitinophaga sp.
CTGGGTACTACGTTTGGTGGTAATCACCTGGCTTGCGCAGCAGCATTGTCAGTGCTGGAAACCATCCAGTCAGAAAACCTGATCGCCAATGCAGCTACGGTTGGTAATTATCTCATGGAACAACTGCGGACTTTCGATAAAGTAAAAGAAGTAAGAGGCCGTGGTTTAATGATTGGTATAGAACTGCCGGAAGAACTGGCGCACGTGAGAAAAGAACTGTTGCTTACGCATAAGATTTTTACCGGTGAAGCAAAACCAAATGTGATCAGGTTGCTGCCATCACTGGCATTAACACAAGCGCATGCGGATGAGTTCCTCGAAGCTTTTGGAAAAGAATTAAATAAATAAAAAATCAACAACCATGAATGGCAGATAGTGTGCCTTTACATCTTTCCACTATCTGTTTAAAGCCTATAAGCGAAATGAAACAATTTATTTCTACAGCAGATGTTCCCAGTGTCCCGCGGTTAGTGGACATTGCGTTGAACTACAAGAAAGATCCTTTCAGGGACCAGGAGTTAGGGAAGAATAAAACAGTGGGAATGATATTCCTGAATCCCAGTTTGCGAACACGGTTAAGTACACAGGTGGCTGCTAAGAACCTGGGTATGGAACCTATCGTATTTAACATTGATAAGGAAGGCTGGGCGCTGGAAATGAATGATGGCGTTGTGATGAATGGCAACACCACCGAACACGTAAAAGAAGCGGCGGGAGTAATGGGACAGTATTTTGATATACTGGCTATCCGTACTTTTCCCGGTTTAAAGAATAAAGAAGAAGATTATACAGAGAAGTACATCAATCAGTTCATTAAATATGCCGGTGTGCCGGTAGTGAGCCTGGAAAGTGCTACACTGCATCCTTTGCAGAGTTTAACAGATGTAATTACCATTAAGGAAAACTGGCATCAATCCCGTAAACCTAAAGTGGTAATGACCTGGGCGCCTCACGTAAAAGCACTGCCGCAGGCTGTTCCTAACTCTTTTGCCCAATGGATGAATGCGTGGGGTGAAGCAGATTTTGTGATTACGCATCCGGAAGGATATGAGCTGGATGAAAAATTTTCTGGTAATGCACGTATTGAGTATGATCAGGACAAAGCCTTACAGGATGCGGATTTCGTGTATGTAAAGAACTGGTCTTCCTACAAGGATTACGGTAAAATTACCTGCACAGATCCAGGCTGGATGTTCACCAATGAAAAACTCAAACTCACCAACTCCGCTAAAGTAATGCACTGCCTGCCTGTAAGAAGGAATGTAGTGATTGCGGATGAAGTACTGGACGGACCACAAGCTATCGTTATAGAAGAAGCTGGTAACCGGGTATGGGCAGCCCAGGCGGTTTTGAGTGAAATATTGAAAGGATAATTATGATCGATTTATTTATCATCAAAGTAGGCGGAAACGTTATAGACAACCCGGTATTGCTGCAGACCTTTCTCGAAAAGTTTGCAGCCGTACCTGGCAAAAAAATCCTGATCCATGGTGGCGGTAAAATTGCTACCCGTATCGGTGATAAGCTGGGGATTGAGTCGAAATATGTGGATGGCAGACGTATCACGGATGCGGAAACCATTGACGTGGTGACGATGGTATACGGCGGTTTGGTGAATAAACAGCTGGTGGCGAAGTTGCAGGCGAATGGCTGCAATGCTATTGGTTTAACCGGCGCCGATGCTAATATTATTCCTGCTGTAAAAAGACCGGTGAAGGATATCGACTATGGTTTTGTAGGAGATGTATACACGGAGAAACTGCATACCGGTCCGCTGAAAGCATTGCTGGATACTGGTGTTACACCGGTGTTTGCCCCGCTAACCCATGATGGTAACGGACAGATACTGAATACCAATGCCGATACCATTGCTTCTTCACTGGCGATTGCTTTGTCTGCGTTTTACAGCGTAAGACTGATCTATTGCTTTGAGAAGAAGGGCGTATTACGTGATCCGGCAGATGATGATGCCGTGATTAATTTGATCAACAAGGACATTTACCAGCAGCTGCTGGCAGAAAAAATATTAACAGACGGCATATTGCCTAAACTGCAAAACGCTTTCGGTGCAATTGACAACGGGGTGAAAGAAGTGCTGATAGGACACGCAGACGATGTGCTGAGTAATACTACAGCAAAAGTGGCAGGCACTCTAATATGCTAACCTATGTGGAACGAAAAACTATATGATGTGGCCGTGGCGCTGTTAAAGCAGATGATCGCCACTCCATCGTTAAGCCGGGAAGAAGACGGCACTGCGCAACTGATCAGTGATTTCCTGACGGCCATGGATATTCCGCATGAGCGGCATCTCAATAATATCTGGGCGCGCAATAAACATTACGATCCCTCAAAGCGTAATATACTCCTGAACTCCCATCATGATACGGTAAAACCCAATCCGCAATATACCCGCGACCCTTTCAGTCCGGATGTGGAAGACGGTAAGCTGTACGGACTCGGAAGTAATGATGCCGGTGGTTGCCTGGTGAGCCTGATTGCTACGTTTCTGCATTTTTATCACCGGAGTGATCTTACCTACAACATCATACTTACTGCGACTGCAGAAGAGGAAATCAGCGGCGTTAATGGCATAGAAAGCATTTTATCCCAGTTGCCCGCTATTGAATTTGCGATTGTAGGTGAGCCTACTTTAACACAACTGGCTATTGCGGAAAAAGGCTTAATGGTACTGGATTGCAATAGTGTTGGTAAAGCAGGTCATGCTGCCAGAGAAGAGGGTGAAAATGCGTTGTATAAGGCATTGCCCGATCTGAATTGGTTTAAAGATTATCGTTTCCCTAAAGTATCTGAAACACTGGGACCTGTGAAAATGAGTGTCACTGTAATCAATACTTCGAATAAAGCACATAACGTAGTACCGGCAGACTGCTCCTTTGTGGTAGATGTGCGGGCTACGGATCAGTATACACTGGAAGAGTTGCTGGAAATCATTCGTGCCAATGTATCCTGCGAAGTAACGCCGAGGTCCATGCGGATGCGGCCTTCGTTTATTCCGATGGATCATCCGTTTGTACTGGCGGGCGTATCGGTGGGTAAAACCTGCTACGGATCGCCTACTACGTCCGATCAGGCGTTGATTCCGGCTACCTCCGTAAAAATGGGTCCCGGCGATTCTGCCCGCTCACACACCGCAGATGAATATATTCACCTGCGTGAAATTAAAGACGGCATAAACAGTTACATTCAGTTACTCGAAATGATACAGTAATATGGACTTAGCACCTGTTCTGGAGAATAAACGTGTATTGCTGCAACCTTTAGAGGCAGCACACTTACATGATCTGTGGGCAATTGCGGCAGATGCTTCCCTATGGACGGTGCAGCTGAATAAGATAGAGAGTGAGCAGGATCTGGAGAAATATATTCAGAAAGCATTAAAAGAAAGAGCGGCGGAAGAGTCCATTCCGTTTGTGATCATCGACAAAAAAGAAAACCGGATCGTAGGATCTACCCGTTATATGGGGTTATCGCTGCCCAATAAACGCACGGAAATAGGGTCTACCTGGATTACCCCTTCCCTGCATGGTTCGGGGCTGAATAAGGCCATGAAATACGCCATGCTGCAACATGCTTTTGAGGTGATGGATCTGAACCGGGTAGAGTTCAAAACAGATGAGCTGAATACGCAATCGCGCAATGCCATTCTGAGTCTGGGTTGTACACAGGAAGGTATTTTCAGGCGCCATATGATCGCCAGTACCGGGAGAGTGCGCAACACAGTTTATTTCAGCATGCTCAAAGAAGAGTGGCCGGAAATAAAGCAACGTGTTTTCGGTAAATACGATTTTTAATTTCACGCTGCCATGCAGCAGGAAAAAATTATATTATTATGAAATTGTGGCAAAAAGATAAGGGCGCTTTAGCGGCGGTG
>NZ_DATCVJ010000914.1:0-17386 GCF_036566945.1 Chitinophaga sp.
AGCTGGCATTGCCTGCCGGATTACCGCCGGTAACATGGAAGTCAGAAAACGCAGCATGCTGATTTACCCAGATGAAGCCGGTGAGATTAAAGGATACCGGGGTAAACACGCTGTTCATTTCTTCCGCAATCGTTTCTTTGGTATCACCATCGGTGGTATAAGCGCCGCAGGTAATAGCCCCATATTTAGTGGCCATTTGTTTGGCCAGTTGAATGCTGTGCTCTGTATCTCTGGTTTTAATAAGCAACACTACAGGGCCGAAAAGCTCTTTTTCATAGATGCCCGTGTCGGCACTGGTCACTTCTAATATAGTAGGGGCGCATACCCTGGCGTTGGAAAACTCTTCATTTATTACCGGAGTGCCTTCCAGGATCACTTTTCCGCCGAGGTGAAGCGCTTCTTTCGCCCGCGTAAGGGTGCTGTCGTTTTGTATGGCGCCTAACGTGCCTGCACCCATTTTGGGATGGTTCACCAGGCCCACTACAGCGTCCTTGAATTTCTGTACCACGTCGTTAAAAGATACCTGCCCGTTGTCGGTGCGTACTCCTTGCTCAGGGATAAAAAAGTTCTGTGGCGCCGTACACATCTGACCGGAATACAAGCTAACAGAAAATGCCAGGTTCTGGATAACAGCATCCAGATCTTTCACACTGTCCAGTATTACGGAGTTAACCCCGGCCTTTTCTGTAAATACCGTTTTGCCGGATAAGGATTCTATATAGTTGCCAAACGGACTGCCGCCGGTATAGTCTATCAGTTTTACATCCGGATGCTCACACAAGTCTTTGGTGATCAGGTGTTCCGAGCTGTCTGCTGCCAGCTGGCACAGATTCGGATCATAGCCGTTGTCCTGTAATACCTGTTGGATGGCACTAACGGCAATGGCTATAGGAAGTACTGCTTTGGGATGCGGCTTTACGATCACGGCATTACCGGTAATCAGATCTGCATATACACCAGGCAGGGTATTCCATACCGGAAAGGTGGAACAGCCAATGACTACGCCGGTACCTTTAGGAATGGGTTTGAAGGTTTTATATAGTTTGATGCTGGTTTTGCCCATCGGCTTCTCCCAGGTAAGATTGGGCGGGTAGCGCTGCAACTCATGGTAGCCGGTGGCTACCGCCTCCAGGGCACGGTCGTTGGCATGTGGACCGGAAGCCTGAAAGCTCATCATGAAGCTTTGGCCCGTAGTATGCATGGTGGCATTGGCAATATCAAAAAAGTAGTCTTTCACCCGCTCCAGTGTTTCTGTGAGGATACCAGCTCTTTCAGCTATAGATACTTTCCCCCAGCTTTTGCCGGCTACAGCTGCTTTTGCGAGCAGATCAGCCACGGTAAAAATGGGATACGTAACGCCCAGCACTTCACGGGTGTAAGGAGATACCTCTTCTCCACTCCAGCCGGTTTCGCCTGTTTGCAGTAATTGTTTGAAGGGTTTGCCCAGCAGTTGCTGATAGCTCTGAACGCCCTTTGCATGGGCTTCTTCACCGTAAGCTTTAGGATGCTCCGGATATTGCGAATAAAAAATTCGTTCGTGGTTCGCCTTTACAGCGTTGTCAATAATGTTTTGGTGTTTGTTAACGAGCATATTCAGAATTTGAGATTTACAATTTACGGATTTAGTCATTCAGTTGCTACAGCAACTAAATGACTAAATCTATAAATCAAAAAATGTCTAAATACTAATATCCCGAATTTATCAGCGTAAACCTTCCGTCATTATAATATTCGTCTGGTCTTGGCTTCAATGGATTGTCACGTTGATATTTCAGGAATGTGTCATAGTCCTGCTTATGTAGTGCTATCCATGCTTTATAACCGGCCTGATTGGCAGCAGGGCCAAACAGCCACTGATTATATGATTCAAACATACCCTCCTGCAACAGCGTGCGTTGAAAATCGAAGAGGGCAAAGGGATATTTCATGCCATAAAAACTAAACCAATCCAGCAGAAAACGGGTGCGTATCATTACCAGTACTTCCGGATCTATTCCGCCGGTAACCACACTCATTTGCTTGCCCATGGAGGTTTTATAAGCTTCTACAAAATCGGCATTGCCTCTTTTGCCCTTTTTATCATCTGGCAGCATCGCGTCAAAGAGCGATGGGTCGTTGAATAATTTCTTGTAAGATTCCAGCACAATGTTCCTTATCTCAGCCGTGCGCGTGGTGAAGCTTTCCATATTCATGAAGGTTTCGCCATATAAAATGCACCACAAAGGATTGTTACTGAAATCATATGTTTTGGTAGCATTATAGTAGTTACCTGGAAACCCGGGGTCCTGCTCAATGCCTTTAATCCAGCTGCGTAATGCGCCATCGTACATCTTAAAGTTCATCAGCAGCGTGCCGTTGTCGTTGTACAACTCACCGCTGTTAGGGAACTTCTTAATCGCCCGCTCGTACATGCGCTGCGCGGTTTTCCACTCTTCTCTGCCCACATAAATATTGCCGGCAATCTGAAACGCCTGTACATCTACTTCCCTGCTATTCAGTAATGGCTCGACTACACTTTTCGCTTTCACAAGATCACCTTTCAGGTAGAAAGTAAAAGCCAGCTGCTTTTTATATTCATAATTGTCCGGCTCCAATTGTAAAGCCTGGTTCAATACCAATACGGCATTGGAATAGTCTCCCGTGCGAATGAAGCCCGATGCTGTATTGTATAATTCCTTCGCATCCTGCGCAATTACTACCTGTGAAAATAAAACTCCCGCAACAATAAAAGCTTTCAATAAAGATGACCGTTTGTTCATTCCTTGTCTGTTCGTTTGTTGTAAAAGTAAGGAAAATGGGGTAATGTCCCACGGATCAATCGATGAGCAGGCAGGGTGGAGGAAAGATAGTTTTTATATTAGCTTATTGTTTTATTTGTTGAAGAGAAACTTGACTGAAGTATAATAACGCAGATAATGGCAACAATGGCACTGATACCTACCCAGGCAGGAGAATTCAGTATTGGCCGGGCATGCGCAATGAATTGATCCTGTAGGGTAAATATCAAAAGGGCAGGGACGAGACCAAATAAAAATTGCATATAAAGGGTATTACCAAGATTCTTTGTTTTTAGGTATATCCATGACAGCAGCACAGAAAAGGAAATTACATATACGAGAGAATTAGGTGATAAACTGATGGCGCAGCTAATGGCGGTTATGTTTACAATGGATTTCACAGGAGAGTAGTTTTTAAAAAAACTATCCAGGACGACACCTCTCATCAGGCTCTCCTCAATCAGTGGGTCGATGAGAAGATACGTAAAACAATAGAATACCGGGTTTTCGCGAATCAATAGAAATACGGATGATTCCCATTCATCCAACATGCTCAGATGAAGCCATTCCTGAACACCAAATACAAATACATAAAGAGCGCACATCAGGAACGGGCCTGCCAGCAGCAGCGTGGTGGAGGGGGCTTCGATACGGAGCTTATAATCTGGTTCTATTTTTTTCTTCCTGTTGTAGCTATAAAACAGTAAAGTTAACAGCAGGCAGCCATAAAGAACGATAGAGATCACACACGTCAATAGTTTGTCAACAACAAAATCCAGATGAAAAAGAGTCCCAAAAACCCAAAAGGCGAGGAACAGTACGAAGCTATAAACCGGTATTAACCAGGCAGTGCCCAGTCTGGGATAAAATTTTTTCTTTTCTGTGGCCAGCAAAGGATCATCATCGAAGATAGATCGGGTGTTGTCGGATGCTTTCATGGGTTCGGGTATAAAAGGGATAAAACAAAAGACTTCCCCGGCGGTTGAGTAACCAGGGAAGCGTATGGCGTAATTAAATAATATGTGTAATCAATCCATCTCTCAACTTCGGTTCAAACCAGGTACTCTTGGGTGGCATTACATTCCCGCTGTCTGCAATATCAAACAACTGCTGAATAGTTACCGGATACAGCGCAAATGCTACTTTCATCTCGCCGCTATCTACACGTTTTACCAGTTCACCCAGTCCGCGGATACCGCCTATAAAATCAATACGCTTATCGGTACGCTGATCTTTGATGCCCAGCAATTTATCAAGTATGTTGTTGGAAAGAATGGTTACATCCAGGATGCCGATAGGATCGGTGGTGTAGGTCCCTTCTTTGGCTACCAGCCGATACCATCTGCCGTCGAGGTACATACTGAATTCGTGCAGCATGGAAGGCTGCTGGGGTAAATGACCAATTTCTTCTACCGTAAAATCATAGTCCAGCCGCGATAAAAAGGCTTCTTTGCTAAGGCCGTTCAGGTCTTTCACCACACGGTTGTAATCCAGTATAGCCAGCTGGCTGGCAGGAAATATGGTAGTCAGAAAGTAGTTGATCGGATTTTCTACAGAGGTAATTTTCCCGGCGGCTTCAAACGCTTGCTGCACCAGGCTGGCGGAGGCGGCCCGATGGTGCCCGTCTGCGATATAAGTGCAGTGAACTTTTTCTGCAAACAGGGAAGTGATATCGGCTACTGCGGCGGGGGCGTTCACCACCCACACGGTATGTTGAATCCCATCGTCTGCGGTGAAGTCGTACACCGGCTTGTTATGCTCCTGCCAGTGAGCTATGATAGCGTTGATTTCCGGCACATCATTATAGGCCAGGAATACGTTGCCGGTTTGGGCTTTGGTGGTTTTAATGTGATTGATGCGGTCCAGTTCTTTGTCCGGACGGGTAAACTCATGTTTTTTGATGATGCCGTTATTGTAGTCGGCAATAGCAGAAACGCATACTAACCCGGTTTGAGAACGGCCATTCATCACCAGTTTGTAGATGTAATAGGCAGGTTGAGCTTCCAGGAAAAGTACGCCTTCGCTTACCAGGTGATGCAGGTTTTCCGCTGCTTTATCATATACCTGCTGGCTGTGGGTATCTATCCCCTCCGGCAGATCTATTTCAGATTTAGAAACATGATAATATGAGTACGGATTACCGGATGCCGCAATTTTTGCTTCTTCCGAACTGAGTACGTCATAGGGCCTTGCGGCTACTTTTGCTGCCAATTCTTCTGTTGGCCTTAATCCGTTAAAGGGTCTGATAATAGCCATGATGAATGTATGAGTGAGTAGTAAATGTAATGATAAAGAATTACGAATTAGGAATTACGAATTACGAATTACGGAGTTGTGGGGAGATAAAAGCGAATGCTGACCATCGCGTTTACTATCTACTCACAACTCCGTAATTCGTAATTCCTAATTCGTAATTCTTTTTTACGCCTTCTTCAGGGAGAAATATTTCATGGCTTCTACCATTACTTCTACGCTCTCATAAGGCAGGGCGTTATACATCGATACGCGGAATCCGCCGGAGAGACGGTGTCCCTTGATACCCACAATGTCTTCTTTTTTACAAAATTTCAGGAACTCTTCTTCCATGTCAGGCTTATCCATAATGAAGCAGGCATTCATTTTACTACGGTCTTCTTTTACCACTGTACCGCGGAACAGCGGGTTGTGGTCGATTTCATCGTAGAGCAATGCTGCTTTCTTATCATTGATTTTTTCAATGGCAGGAATACCACCCTGCTCTTTCAGCCAGCGGAGCGTGAGCATGGTAATGTATACCGCAAAAACGGGAGGGGTATTCAACATGGAGCCATTCTCTATATGGTTCCTGTAATCAAGCATAGACGGTATTTTGCGGGATACCTTGCCCAATATGCTTTTGCGGACAGCTACCATAGTGGCGCCGGCAGCACCCATGTTTTTCTGTACACCTGCATAGATCAGCGAGTACTTGTTGAAGTCCATGTTGCGGCTCATGATGTCACTGCTCATATCTGCTACCAGTGGGACGTCGGTAACAGGTGTCATATGCCACTGACTACCATAAATGGTATTGTTGGTGGTAATGTGCAGATAACTCGCCTGTGGAGGAATGGTAAACTGCTTGGGAATGTGATTGTAGTTGCTTTCTTTGGAGCTCGCCACAACGTCGGCGAAGCCAAACAATTTTGCTTCTTTGATAGCCTTGTTAGACCATACTCCGGTGTCTACATAAGCGGCCGTTTCACTGCTTTCCAGCAGGTTCATTGGCACCTGCAGAAACTGCATGGTGGCTCCGCCATGTAAAAAGAGTACTTCAAAGTCGTCATCAAGCTGCATCAGTTCCCTCACCAGGTTACGCGCCTCGTCCATGACCGCTATAAACGGTTGTGTTCTGTGGCCAATCTCCAGTATAGACATCCCTGACCCTTCAAAGTCAATCAGCGCTTTACTGGCCTTGTACAATACCTCGTTGGGTAATACAGAAGGACCTGCGTTAAAATTATGCACCTTCATGTTGCGATTCAGATTAAATTCATTTTTTGATCTTTCCACTTTGTTTTGGTTTTTCTAAGGAAACGGAAAAAAACGGCACGGGTGTTTTAAAACCTAAGGTGCGTGGTGTAGGACAGGCTAAAAGATGGTATGGGCAAAGATAAAATTTCTTTTCTAATTATTAAGTATTAGCATAAATATTTTAACCGGTTTACTCTTCCCGCACGGGTAGCTTGCCCTCCAGCCACTGCTGTTGCAGCTTTCCCACCTCCTGTAACTCCTCCGTGGTAAGGGTTGTATGGGTCAGCTGCTGTAAAGAAGGCTGCCCCGCATTTACCCAGGCGGTATACCAGGCAGCGGCTACCCCCGCTATCGCATTTTTCATTCTCCGTTCTACCATGTCACCCATCGATCGTGCATAAGCTTTCGTATAGTCATCGGCGTAAGTACGTACGAGCAATCCGTTCCGGTTTTCATACGCAAAACGACGCCCCGGCGGAAACTGTTCACTTAAGCGTTTTTCCAACAACAACACGGTATCTGCTTCCATGCCGCTAACCCTGATAATATCCCAGATAAACCTGCGCGGCTCCCGGATGTACGTAGCTTTCCCTGCCCAGTAATCAAACGTTTCATCAGCGAGTAACTCCGGAATACGTGACTCCCACAAACCATGTATTCCCTGCTGTCCGGTGAACTGCCCGTTGTGATTGGAACAGGCATGCAAAGGCACGTGTGCATCCGCAATGTAATGGCCCAATTCAGCCGACAGTCGCAGGATACGTTGCTGGTCTTTCTCCCGGAAAGCGTTGGTGAGCATCGCCATCATCTTCTCAAGATGCCAGGGCAATATGCCATTGCGATTCAACGAATCTGCCGTGTACCGTGCCACCGCGTCTGTCCAGTTACGGGGAATATGATCGTAGGGCGGCTTGTCAAATAAATCAATATCAATGAAATGCCGCGCTCCTTCTGCTGCCACCGCATAACGCCGCTTATCGGGATCGGTGGCATGCACGGTAATGTACTCCAGCTGCGGCTTGTACAATACCATCATCTCCGGAGGTAAACAAAATACCGCCAGCCGGTTGATACGCTGGTGCGCAAAAAATCCCCATGCACAGGCTTCTGTACAGGATAATGTCAATACTACAAGTAATACGGAAATACGTACGTAGGCGTGGGTTAACATATGGCTATATTTTTTGGGAAGACGAATATAGCCATTTCGCTTTTTATAACCGAGGGATATCCCCACTTTTTTCAACCGAAAAAGTGGTTTATTATCAGCCGGCGTACCTATCAGTTGCCCCGTTAAGGCAATTGATAGGTACGCCGGTCTTCAGCAGCAAGCAGGTGTTAAATGTTGGTAACACCACCACTAACAGCAAACTTCATCGCCTCTCCGGCAGATATATTGGTCAGCGCCTTTACCCGGTCCTTGGGCACCATAAACACTTTGCCGGTAATCGCATACGCGTGCGGCACATAAACCGCCATATATCCCTCCAGACCAAAATTGCTGACATCTGCCTGCGTAATGAACCCCATCTCCCACACATCTACCCCGTAAATCTGCACCAGCACCGGATGATCAAACTTTTTCTTCTCCCCCACAAAAGCATCAAATACATCCTTGATAGAAGTATAGATGTACTTGATAAAAGGAGTCCGTTCCAGCAAATGATCAAACAAATCAAAAATCCGCCCTATAATAAAGGAAGAACTGAGATAGCCCACAGCTATAATCAACAGCAATACCAGCGCAAATCCTACTCCCTTATATCTCAGAAAACTAAAAGAAGCGCCTTCCGGAATGAACTCTTTAGGAATAATATTATCGATGGTAACAAAAGCCCAGTACAATGTGAGCGCCGTAATCCCAATGGGCGCCAGTATGAGCAGTCCCTGAAAGAAGTAACGCAACAGTCTTGATGCAAATACTTTAAATCTAAGCTTTGGCGACATGGTTCGTGATTAGAACTGCAAATTAGTTAATAAAGCAGAAAGCGGAAGGCAAAAAGCAAAAAGCCATCGAAGCGAATGACCAACGTGAAGCATCAATATCCGCCTATGTCATTCGCTTCGATGGCTTTTTGCTTTTTGCCTTCCGCTTTCTGCTCATGATTGCTTGTTGCCACATATAAAAAATAGTTACTGGAAACTTTGGAAGTTTGGAAAGTTTCCATAGTTTTGTCCTGCATAACAACAGGGTTATTGCTGTAAAACTATGGAAATACAGGAACGTATTATGGACACGGCTTTCGGCCTGTTTCGTCAGTTTGGTACCCGCTCAATTACCATGGACGACATCGCTGAAAGAATGGGCATCTCCAAGAAGACATTGTATGCCCACTTCACCGATAAGGACGATATGGTCACCCAGACCATCAGCCGGTTCATAGAAGTAGTGAACGAAGAATGTCTGGCTGATCGTCAAAAATCCCGGGATGCTATCCAGGAACTTTTCCTGGTCATGGATATGATCGATCACCGGTTGCGCAATATGAATCCGGTCATTATGCTGGATCTTCAAAAATTTCATTCCAAAGCTTTCCAGGTTTTCGAAGAGTATCAGAATAACACACTCGCTACCCTGATCCGTGAAAATATGGAAAGAGGCATCAGCGAACAGTTATACCGGCCGGATATAGATATCAACATCTTAACACAATACCGCATTCATGGCTGTATGATCTGTTTTAAACCCGAAGTCTTCCCCGTTGGATCAGATATGAATAAAGTGCAGAGAGTATTGCTGGAGAATTTTTTATATGGGGTGGCTTCTTTAAAAGGGTATCAGCTTATTGAAGAATATAAACAACTATCGAAAAACAAATAATACTATGCTATCAATCAAAAGGCTCACCAGTATGGCTTTTATGGGATGGCTGCTGTCAGTGGCCATCAACGTCAGGGCCCAGCAACAGCAGAACCTTACCGAGCCAATCAGCCTGTCTGCCAAAGAAGCGGTAGACTACGCACTGGCTAACCAGAGCTCCGTGAAAACTGCCAAACTGGATGAACTGATACAGCTGGCAAAAAATAAGGAAATCAGCGGCCTGGCATTGCCTAATATCGCAGGAAATGGGTCTTACCAGTATAACCCAATCGTGCAGAAACAAATGTTCAATGCCAAAAACTTTGGTTCCCCTGTAGATTCCTTTACTGCCGTATCATTCCAGCTCAAACACAATATGCTGGGAGAGGTAAGACTAACGCAAACCCTCTTTGATCCCAGCGTACTGGTAGCATTGCAGGCACGGAAAACACTGGAAACACTGGTGTCACAAGGCGTTACAAAAAGCCAGATTGATGTAAAGTCAGAAGTATATAAAGCATACTACAATGTGCTCTCTGCCAACAAAGCATTGACTATTCTTTCTGAAAATGTTAGCTCACTGGAAAAAATTCTCAGTGAAACCAAAGAAATCTATAAGAACGGATTAGTAGAAAAACTGGATGTAGACCGTCTCGTAGTACAATATACCAATCTGCAGACAGAACAAACCAAACTCCGCAACCTGATTGAATTAGGTACTGCCTCCCTGAAATACCAGATGGGCATGCCACTCAAACAGGCTATCACGTTAACGGATACACTGTCTACCGAAAAAATTGTGGCAGACGTACTCGATATGGATAAATTCGATTACTCCCAACGTATCGAATACCAGTTGCTGGAAACACAGAAAAAAGCCAATGAATATGATCTGAAAAGATATAAGATGAAAGGCTTGCCATCCCTGCAACTGTTTGCCGCCACCGGTGCACTCAGAGGGAGTGATCAATTCGATTACTTTCAGAGCCCGATGTGGTACGGTTATGTAAATACCGGACTCAATCTCTCCGTACCCATCTTTACCGGCTTGCAACGTAAGCGCCAGGTAGATCAGGCATGGTTGAACGTTAAGAAAAGTGAAGTGGCTATTGAAAATGCCAAGTTGGGAATAGACCTGGAAAGGGAGCAATCTGCCTCCACTTTCCGTAACAACGTACTCACCCTGGAAGCACAGGAGAAAAATATGGGACTTGCGCAGGATGTATATCATACCACCCAGATCAAATACAGAGAGGGCGTAGGTTCCAGCCTGGAAATGACGACTGCTGAAAACGATCTGCTCACTGCACAAAATAATTATTTCACTGCTTTGTTCAATGCAATCGTTGCTAAAATAGATCTGCTGAAATCATACGGCAAACTATAAGCTTAATTATTTCAATCACCATTCACTACTAATAACATGACCAAAAGATATTCTTTCCTGATCCCCTTCCTCACACTCGTATTGGCTGCCTGCGGCGGTGGTGGCGGAAATAAAGCCGAACAGCTGCAGCAGTTGAAACAGGAAAAAGTAAAATACAATGAAGACATCGACAAGAAAATTGCTGCACTGGAAAAAGAAGTAGGCAAAACAGATTCTGTGCAGAAAATGAAAGATGTCACCGTCACAGAGGTAACAGATACTTTATTCGAACATTATATTGATGTACAAGGTAGTGTAGACGCCCGTGAAAACGTAAACGTTTCTGCCCGCGTACCAGGTGTGATCACCGGCATCTTCGTAAAAGAAGGACAAGCTGTAAGCCAGGGACAAACACTGGCCCAGGTAGATGACCAGGTACTGAAAGCAAACATGGCGGAACTCCGCACCCAAATGGAACTTGCCAATACCCTGTATGAAAAACAAAAGAACCTGTGGTCACAGAAAATAGGATCTGAACTGCAATACCTGAATGCTAAAAATCAGAAGGAAAGCCTGGACAGAAAAATGGCTACCCTGCAGGATCAGCAATCACAAACCCGCATCATTGCACCCATCACTGGTACTGTTGATGCCGTGATTGCCAAAGTGGGCGACAATGCAATGCCCGGTAATCCAGCTTTCCGCGTTGTAAATGCCAATAACCTGAAAGTCAATGCTAACGTGGCAGAAGCTTATGCCGGCCTGCTGAAAACAGGCGACGCTGTCATCATCTCTTTCCCGGATATTAACCGCGAAATACGCAGCAACATCAGCTTCGCTTCCAGAACCATCGATCCGCTAAGCCGCACCATCAAAATTGAAGTGCCGCTGAAACCAGATGCCGGCCTGCGTCCTAACATGATTGCACATATCAGAATTGTGGATTACACCGCAAAAAATGCGGTAGTGATCCCGGTAAGCGTAATCCAGTACACTGCCGGTAAACCTTATGTTATTGTTGCACAAAATGCCAACGGTAAACTGGTGGCACAACGTAAAACAGTTGAACTGGGCCGCACTTATAATGACAAGGCGGAAATAAAAACGGGTTTGGATAAAGGTGATAAAATTATCACTACAGGTTTTCAGGGGCTGAATGATAACGACCTGATTAAATTATAAAGCTGCTTCAAAACAGCTAAAATCAAGTGTATGCAAGATAATCTCCATAAAGAATTTAAGCCTACCAGCTGGGCCATTGATAATAAGGTGAGCGTTTACGTGGCCACTATTATCATTGCGCTCGCAGGTATTCTTTCCTATAATAGCCTGCCCAAGGAACAATTTCCGGAAGTAGTGTTCCCGCAGTTCTATATCAATACCATTAATGCCGGTACTTCTCCGGAGGACATGGAAACAACGGTGACCAAGCCTATTGAAAAGCAGCTGAACGGTATCTCCGGTGTGAAAAAAATCAAGAGTATATCCATGCAGGATTTCTCTGCCATCACCATCGAATTCAATGCCAATGAAAATATTGAAGCTGCCCGTCAACAGGTTCGTGAAAAAGTAGACGATGCGAAAAAAGATCTGCCGCAGAATCTTACACAGGAACCACAGATCGTGAAGATCGATGTGTCACAGATTCCTATCATGAACGTCAACCTCTCCGGTGACTTCGATCTGCAAACCCTGAAAAAGTATGCAGACGATATGAAAGATCGCATTGAAGCGCTCAATGAAATTACCCGCGTGGACCTGGTAGGAGAACTGGAACGTGAGATCCAGATCAATGTGGACAAGTACAAAATGGATGCGGCCAAAATCAGCTTTGAGGATATCATTCTTGCCATACAGGGCGAAAATATTACTATCTCCGGCGGTTTGGTGGCGATGGATGGTCAGAAACGTACCCTCAGTGTAAAAGGAGAATATAAAGATCCTGCACGGATAGGAAATATTGTGGTACGCGGACAATCCGGCGCTACCGTATACCTCAGAGATGTCGCCAATGTGGTAGATGGTTTCCTCGAGCAGGAAAGCTATGCCCGTTTGGCTGGAAAGAATGTAATCACACTGAACGTGATTAAACAAAGTGGTAAAAACCTGATCGATGCATCCGATAAGATCCAGGCGATTACGAAAGATATGCAGGAAAATTATTTCCCTAAAAATCTGAACGTAACCATCACCGCCGATCAGTCTAAATCTACCCGTGTTACCTTGCACGATCTGATTAATACCATCATTATCGGCTTCTTATTGGTAACGCTTATTCTCATGTTCTTCATGGGAGCAGTGAATGCGATCTTCGTGGCACTGTCGGTACCTATCTCCATGTTCATCGCATTTTTGCTGATGCCCATGTACGGTTTTACACTGAACATGATGGTGCTGTTCTCCTTCCTGCTGGCATTGGGGATTGTGGTGGATGATGCCATTGTGGTGATAGAAAACGTACACCGTATTTATAATGAGCGAAAGGATCTGGGTATTGTGAAGGCGGCCAAGATAGCCGCAGGAGAAGTCTTTCTGCCTGTATTCTCTGGTACGCTGACCGTATTGGCACCTTTTGTCCCTTTACTTTTCTGGCCTGGCATCATCGGTAAATTCATGTTTTATTTACCGGTAACGCTTATAACCACACTGGGTGCTTCACTGGTTGTTGCTTATATCATCAACCCCGTTTTTGCAGTTGATTTTATGGACCGGCATGAAGGGGAGAATCACCCCAAGCCGAAGTTCGACAAGAAATTCGCGATCCTCTCCGGTGTATTTGCGTTACTGGCACTCATCGGATATGCCAATGGCAGCATGGGCGTGGGTAACTTCGTGATCTTCCTTTACCTGGTGATCGTACTGGAACGATTCTGGTTAGGTGGCGTGGCCCGTCACTTCCAGCATAAGTTCTGGCCTAAGGTGCAGGAGCGCTACAAACTTATTCTGAAATGGTGCTTGCTAGGATGGCGACCTGTATGGATTGTGATAGCGGCGTTTGGCCTGCTGTTCTTCAGTATTGTGCTAACGGCTATACGAAATCCGAAAGTGGTATTCTTCCCGCAGGCAGATCCCAACTTTATTTACACTTACATAGAATTACCCAACGGTACCGATCAGAAATACACGGACTCCATCACTAAGATTGTGGAAAACCGCATTACCAAAGTGGTGGGCGCAAAGAATCCTATCGTGGAATCTATTATTTCCAATGTGGCCAAAGGCGCCGGCGATCCTTCACAGATGGATTTGAGCGTACAACCACAGAAAGGTAAAGTAACCGTAGCCTTCGTGGAATTTGGCGCGAGAAATAATCAGTCTACCGTACAATACCTGGATAAAATCAGGGACGCAGTAAAAGGCATACCAGGTACCAATATCACGGTAGAGCAGGAGCAGGGCGGTCCGCCAACAGGTAAACCAGTGAATATCGAAATCACCGGCGACAACTTTGATGAGTTAACCAGCACTTCGTTCAGACTTAAACGTTATCTCGACTCCTTACAGATTGGTGGGGTGGAAGAACTGAAAAGTGATTTCGAAGATAACAAGCCGGAAATAGTGGTGAACATCGATCGTGAAAGAGCAAACGCAGAAGGTATTTCCACCAAACAGATTGGAGGAACCCTCCGTACTGCCTTGTTTGGTGCGGAAGCTTCCAAGATCCGGGATGCGAAAGATGAGTATAAGATCATGGTAAGATTAAATGAGGATCAACGGAATAACATCAACAATCTGATGAACCTGAACCTGGTATACAGGGATATGAATATGGGCGGAGCTATCCGGCAGGTGCCATTGTCGGCAGTAGCGGATATTCATTATTCCAATACCTATGCAGGTATCAGACGTATAGATCAGAAACGTGTTATTACGCTGTATTCCAACGTATTAACGGGTTTCAACGCCAACGAGGTAGTGCAGCAAATCGAAACATCCCTGCACAACTTCAGCCATCCGTCTTCTGTATTAATAAAAATGACAGGGGAGCAGGAAGACCAGCAGGAAACCATGAACTTCCTGTTGATGGCAATGCTGGGCGCATTTGGCCTGATCCTGATGATCATGGTCACCCAGTTTAACTCTATTGGCCGTCCAATGATCATCTTAATGGAAATCCTGTTCAGTATCATCGGGGTATTCCTGGGCTTCTCGATCTTTAAGATGAGTATATCCATTGTAATGACGGGTGTGGGTATCATGGCGCTGGCGGGTATCGTGGTGCGTAATGGTATTGTACTGGTAGAATTTACGGATCTGCTGATTCAGCAAAAGATGCCAGTATATGAAGCTGTGGTGGAAGCGGGCAAAACCCGTATGACACCAGTGGTTTTAACCGCTATTGCTGCGATATTAGGGCTTATTCCGCTGGCAGTGGGCTTCAACATTGACTTTGCGTCCTTGTTCAGTGAGTTCAAACCACATATTTTCTTTGGGGGAGATAACGTAGCGTTCTGGGGTCCTTTGGCCTGGACCATGGTGTTCGGGTTAATATTTGCCACCTTCCTGACGCTGATTATGGTGCCGGTAATGTATGCCATGAACAAGCGTTCCATCGATGTGTTGGATAAGTATAACATGCCACGGTGGCTCAAGTACGTGCCATTCCTGGTGTTATTTATAAAAATATTCATGAAACGGTCAGACGTAAGGATGTTACATGATCCTAAGTATATGTCTGCCAAACCATACGAATTCTTTCCGGAACCAGAAGCAACAGAGGAGCCGCTGATAGGGAAGAAGGTAGATGGAATTTCCGTTAATTAAGTTTTTTTTCAATACAGTGTAACAGTTGTAGGTTAACAGTCTCCGTCCCGATTCTTCGGGACGGATTTTTTTTTGTATATTGTAACCGAATTGGATTTTTTTCTTCCATTAACAAATTTTAACATTTGGAATGAGTGCCATTTGAACAGCCTTTATTACTTTTGACCCTTCAGACAGTTACACGTTACTAGCCATATACAGCCTTAGCCTTATATGCCATATGATAAGTAAGCATTAAAATATTAAAAGACAGTCTGTTTTAAACAGTTAGGCCATTTATGCCTGTAATAGTATAATTAAGAAAGAAGATAGATTAAGGAGTTCAGCTTTACTTGACAAATCGCGAATCGCCGTTAAAAGAAATATACCGGGACGCAAGATTGGAAGACCATGGAGTACGTAGCATCGTTAGCATTTGCGAAAGAGAAGGACCAACAGGATCCGTTAAATAAATTCAGAGACCAGTTTTATTTCCCACAGCGTAACGGAAAGGATGCTATTTATTTATGTGGCAACTCACTCGGATTACAGCCTAAGAACGTGAAATCGGCTATAGAACAGGAACTGACGGATTGGCAACAATGTGCGGTGGAAGGTTATTGGGCAGCTAAAAATCCATGGTTATATTATCAACAATATTGCAGTAAACCGTTGACAGCCATTTTGGGGGCCAGCCAGCAGGAGTTGACAGTAATGAATACGCTTACGGTAAATCTGCATTTAATGATGCTCAGTTTTTACCGGCCAAACAAACAGCGATTTAAAGTGTTAATGGAAGCAGGAGCTTTTCCCAGTGACCAATATGCGGTTGAAACGCAGGTTAAGTTTCACGGTTACGATCCTGAAAGTGCGATTATAGAAGTTTCCCCGCGACCCGGAGAATATTTGATAAGATTAGAAGATATTTTAGAGATTATTAACAGAGAAAGTGATAGCTTAGCACTAGTTTTATTTGGAGGTATAAATTACTATACCGGACAGTTTTTTGATATACCCGCTATAACAGTTGCTGCTCACAAGGCAGGCGCTTACGCAGGTTTCGACCTGGCACACGTAGCTGGAAATATACCGGTAACATTGCACGATTGGGAAGTAGATTTTGCCGTTTGGTGCTCTTATAAGTACCTGAATGGTGGTCCCGGCGCAGTAGGAGGCGCTTTTGTGCATGAGAAACATGCCAGTAACCGCGATTTTCTTCGTTTAGGTGGCTGGTGGGGCAATGAAGAGAGTGCACGTTTTAAAATGGAAAAAGGGTTTGTGCCTAAAAAAGAAGCTGAAGGATGGCAACAAAGCACCGCTCAGGTGTTCAATATGGTTAGCCTGAAAGCCTCCCTGGAATTATTTGAAGCGGCCGGTATCGGCGCTTTACGTACCAAAAGTGAAGGAATGACCAATTATCTTGAGTTTCTGCTACGACAGTTAAAAGGCATGAATTTCCAGATTATTACACCGGAAAATAATAATGAACGAGGCGCTCAGTTATCTTTGTTGTTTCTGGACAAGGGTAAAGAAATACACCAACGAATGACCGATGCCGGTATAATCGTTGACTGGAGAGAGCCCGGAGTTATCAGGGTAGCACCGGCACCCTTATATAACTCCTATCAAGACGTATTTCATTTTTATGAAATCATAGCTAATATTGCTTCAAACGCTTAATTAAGTAAGATGACTTTTGAGAGAAACGAACGCCCCCGCAGGCCTTATTCTTCTGATACCAACAAAGAGAATGATCCCAATAAGGAGAAAGGCGATGACAAACCCAATGTAAATAACGAGCGGGAAGGCGGCAAGCCCGACTACAACAGTGGAAGCTCTGAGGGGCGCCCTGGTTACAATCGTGAAGGCGGATATCGTCCGCGCACAGACTACAATCGTGATGGCGGCACTGGTGGCGGCTACAACCGCGAAGGCGGAAGTGGTGGTTACAACCGTGATGGCGGTGGCGGCGGCTACAACCGTGAAGGTGGTGGCGGTGGCTACAACCGTGATGGTGCTGGTGGCGGCTATAGTGGCGGCAGTGGTAGTGGATACGATCGCGGCGGAAGCGGCGGTGGTGGCTACAATCGCGGTGGTGGCGGCTATGGTGGCGGCAGCGGTGGTGGTGGATACGACCGTGGTGGCGGTGGTGGTGGCTACAATCGCGGCGGCAGCGGCGGCGGTGGTTATGATCGCGGCGGCGGCGGT
>NZ_DATCVJ010000915.1:0-3311 GCF_036566945.1 Chitinophaga sp.
TTAAGTCAAAATACTCTAAAACCCCCGCGGGTAATAGCATCTCTACAAGTTTACGAAAGTTCTGATCCACGTGCGTCGTTGGCTAATCTGATGCAAAACAACTATTTTTCTACTAATCCCCCAAGTTTTCAACTTGATCCGCTTTTACCCGCTTTTTCACACTATTTGCGACACGTAATTGACACACGACATGACACACGAAAATTATCTTCTCTTTCCTGAGCGGCCAGCCAGTACTGCATTTTGGCAGAATGACAATAAGGCTGTTGTGTACGAAAAAAAATCTTTCTTTCACTTTTGCTCACTTTCTCGCCATTTTGGAAATGGCTTCAAATCCTTACTGACACGGCATACTATTGGTGCCAATAGTTTCACCTTTAAACATAGTGCGGTATGAATCTATTAAAGCGAAAGAATACAAAAGGTGATAAAACCTATTACTATTATGACTTTGGACGTGGTAAAGGTCAACGCCCTGCCACCGGTGTTTTCGTATATACGAAGCCGAAGGATCAGATACAGAAGAACCACAATAAACAGGCGTTGGCATTACTGGAAGTAAAGAAAAGTCAGGCTATCATCGAGCAGCAATCTATAGGCACCGCCTACATTCCAGCCCATAAGTTTAAAGACAACTTTCTCGATTACTATGAGGAATATGTGAACGCCCATAGGCGTGACGGGAACCGGCATTTGCAGAATAGCCAGAATCAGTTCAGGTTGTTCCTTGATACGGAATTCATTTCTCCTGTTGATGTTACGGAGAATCTCTGCAAGAACTTCCGCCGGTATCTGTTAGATAAATACACCGGTGAAACGCCCTCCGATTACTACACCCGTTTTAAATGGGTATTGACCGCAGCCACTGCTGATGGCTATTTCCGCATAAACCCTACGGGAAAAGTAGCCGCAAAATCTAATCCCAGTGTTAGATTGAAAGAACATTTGGAAGTGCCGGAATATCTGGAATTGCTAAATACACCTTGTACCAATGAAGAAGTAAAAGACGCCTTCATTTTTTGTTGTTACACGGGTTTGCGTTGGGTAGATGTGAAACAATTACGGATGGAGCAGATTAACGGAATTAAACTAACAACGCGGATCATTCAGGCTAAAACAGGTTTGCCCGTTACCCTAAGGTTGCATCCTATTGCGCGTATTATCGTAGGTAAGCGGCGGGAATCTGCCACAGATTTACTTTTCCGGCTACCTACTGCTGATGGGGCAAATAAGGTGCTTGTAAAATGGTTCAGTGCAACTAGTATTGATAAATATATAACGTGGTCTTGTGCCCGATTGAGTTTTGCTATTCTTTTGAAAGATAAGCTGGTGGATGATCCGACAATTGCCTATTTGATGGGACATAGTACAACTAAGCAAGTTCAGAAAACGTACAAGCGCCATCGACCAGCAGATCAGCAAACAACAATTGAGCAACTACCGACACCAGAGTTGTTGCCGTACTTTCTTAATATATGAACATGCGGCCCTTCATTATCCCGTAGCGACCAGCCAATTCACTGCGGAGGTCGGAGAAACGTGTTTGAAAAAAAATACGACCCCGGCTGCGGCAGCCAAAATGTGTACAATGCTCAATGTTATGTAGTGATGACCGGTGAAGTAAAAATGATGCGGGGTGGAGATTTTTTTTCAGTACACCCGAAGGGCAAGCCGTCGCAAAGCAAAGGCGAAGCGTTTCGTAGGCTCGTAGCAGTGAATTATTTTTGAGAAGGGGAAATGAAGGTTATTTGTCTGACTGCTTTTTGCTTTTAGATTTACTATCCTTTTCTATTGCCTTCAATACTTCTGCGTCAGGTATGGCTTCGCAATATGCAATAAATATACTTAGTTTCGTGTTTAGGGCTTCTGCAATGGTTTCTAACGTAGTATACTCCGGGCTTCTCTGTCCCTTTGAAATTCCCTGAATAATTGTATAACTGATACCAGAGCCAGATTCCAGGCCACGCAGACTTTTTACAAGGTTTCTCCCAGCTTCTTTGTCTTTGGCTGCAATATCTTTATTGTTGGCTATCCATTGAAGCAAACCTAATCCCAATCTGTATTTATAAAATTTCTTCCCCTTTTCCATTGAAGTAAAGTGGGAAAATCTAAAAAATATTTTGATACTAGTACGAGTATCAAAACGTTTTTTCCCTTATCTTTATAATATTAGTCCTTTTGAATGGACTTACTATTTCTTTAACTGATAACAATAAAAGCGTATAGTCATGGTATTAAGGCTATTTGTTAATACATCCTAAAGGTGTACTTTAGCAGCTTCAAAAATATTAAGCGTATTGCTTAGTTCTCGGAATCACAAACTACGACAATTGAGACACCGGGGGATCGAGTAAAGCGCTCACGCTATTGGCGTGGGCGTCACTATTCGGTGTCGGGGTGTCGTAGCCCAGTGATTCGGTAGGGACTGTCCACGTCTTTTTTTTGCCCCTACCTTTCTATTCAGCAATACGCCCTCTCAGCTGAAAAATCACTTCTTCAAAGTCTTTAAAAAACCGGTTTCCATAAACCGACCGACACGCTATTGCCCAAACCATAGCAATTAACCTTCACAATTTTAAATCTAGCATTATGAACACACAAAATCTAGTAACGACGCTCCCGGAATGGCATAGTAAACCGTTCCGGTTAACTAAAATTGAAATTTCCCAACCGGCAACCGTGGTAAAAACCTTTATAGAGGACTTTCCATTGCCGCAAATCCGGAAAACTTTTGACGACTGGTTGAGCCGGATTCTAATCAGCAATGCTCCCGATCCACTGAATTATATTTGGTTTCGGGAAGAGCTGGAACGGTTCATGGAGGCGTGCTACATATCTCAAAAGACAAAGAGCAAATCACCTTCCGGATCATCAGCTAAGGACTTTATAGGTTTGCTTGGGCATGAATTAAAAGGGCAGCTTGCCGGAATAATTCAGGCGTTAGATTCTATTCACTCATATAAACAGTCTGATGATTCCTTCTCAAACGAAGCCGCTAGTTACATTGATTATATCAAAATGATAACCCTGAATGCAACTGCTGTTTACGAAAACATGATAGGTTCCTCACCTGCTATGGATGGCAGTCTGAAAATTTCGGAAGAAGAAATGTTAGTTGAGCCGTTTATTCAGTCCTGCATCGACTCGTTTTCTATACTCAGCAACCTGCAAAATGTCCGGATCGAGCGAGATGTCTTTATGCGACCTGGCACAAAAGGTATAATTGATTTTGTAAAGCTCAGGCAGATATTTTCCAATCTCTTACTTAATGCTTTTAAATATGCCCAGCCGGAAAGCTATATCATTGCGCG
>NZ_DATCVJ010000916.1:0-11498 GCF_036566945.1 Chitinophaga sp.
CAATGCGGAAGAAGGACTGGAAGCAGCGATTGCTGCGAAAGACTCTGTAGGCGGTATTGTAGAATGCGTGGTGGATGGTTTGCCCATCGGACTGGGGGAACCTTTCTTTGATTCCCTGGAATCAGCGCTGGCACACGCCGTATTTGCCATCCCTGCCATCAAAGGCATTGAGTTTGGAGCTGGCTTTGCTGCTGCAAAAATGAAGGGACTGGAACATAATGATCCCATTATTGATAAAACGGGTAAAACCGCTACTAATCATGCTGGCGGCATTGTGGGCGGTATCAGCAATGGTAATCCGCTGGTGTTTCGTATCGCTGTTAAGCCTACGTCCAGCACTCCGAAAGAACAACATACACTGAACATCAAAAGCGGGGAAGTGGAAACTTTCAGCGTAAAGGGTCGTCATGATCTGTGCATTGCACTCCGTGTACCAGTGGTACTGGAAGCCGTAACCGCTATGGTTCTGGCCGACTTTATGCTGCTGGAACAACGCAGACCGCGGATTTTGTCTTACTCAGGATTATAATGATTTTGATGATCATCAGGATTTTTTTCCTGCAATTTATCAGGATTTAAAAAAGATTAGCGAAGATAAAAGCATATACCGCTTCCGTCTTCGCTAATCTTTTTTAATCTTACAAAATCACAGGGAAAAATCCTGATAATCATCAAAATCAGTATAATCCTGAGTAAGACAAAAACTCGCTTTACTGTTCTATTGCCAGCAATTCCACATCAAACACCAGCGTGCTTCCGGGGCCGATTTTCGGACCTGCACCACGATCGCCGTACGCCAGCTCAGACGGGATGAAAAGACGCCATTTAGAGCCTACAGGCATCAATTGCAGCGCTTCCGTCCAGCCTTTGATCACACCACCTACCGGGAAGGAGATCGGCTGACCTCTGTCCACAGAACTATCGAATACGGTACCATCAATCAAAGTACCGTGATAATGTGTTTTTACTTTGTCATTAATGGTTGGTTTAGGACCATCACCTGCTTTCAGGATTTCGTACTGTAAACCATCAGGGAGTGTTACCACGCCTGGTTTTACTTTGTTTTCGGCCAGGAACTTCAATCCTGCTTCACGGTTTTTTGCAGATTTATCAGATTTTAACTGCTGCAGATAATTACTTATGCTCATATCACATTGTTCTTTTGACAGTAATAAAGTTTGATTCTTTAGTGCATCCTGTATGCCTTTGGCTAACATGGCCGTATTGACATTATCCAATCCTTGTGCTTTCAGATTTTCAGCGATGTTGGCCCCTATACCATAGCTCACAGAATCCAGACGTGTTTTTAATACCGGTGCTTTAACGGCGCCTTTAGCGACAGTCTTGGCGGCTGGCTTTTTAGGTGTAGGTTTGGTTTGGCTGAAACCTTGAACAGACAAGCATCCCAGCGCACCGATGAACAGGTATTTTTTGTACATAAAAGAGTTGTTGTCAAAAATTTTATTTAAAATAAGGGTTTTATTGATGCCTGCAAGTTAATCAATAAAATATTTCACCGGGCAAGCCTTTTGCAGCAATGAACATTCCGGGGAGCCCCTTGTTTCCTCCCATGGTACGATTATCCGGCTTTTTATGAAGAAATATACCCTGTTGTTTTTACTTTTATTTTTCGGGAGATGGCTATCCGCGCAGGATACCACTGATTTGTGGACCAAAGCCAGGATGAATCCTAACCTGGGCAGCCATAAGTACATTGAGCTGAAACTCCATGGTGGCACGCATCTGTATGCAAGCGATGAGCTGAAAAACGCGCTGAATGACGGTTACAAGTCGCTCGAGCTGAGAATGGGCTGGCAGTCGACCGGGGAAAAAGCGTGGCAGCGTGTATTTAATTATCCAAGTTATGGAATTGGCTTCTACACTGGCGACATCGGCAACCCCACTATTTTGGGTAACCCCAGTGGGATATATTCTTTTTTTTATGCCCCCTTTCACCGCCGGAAGAAAAATTATTTTGAAGCAGGACTATCGCTGGGAATCACCTACGACCTGAACCCTTACGACTCTACCACCAACCCGCTCAATGACGCCATCGGTTCTAAACTGGATGTGTACTTTAATGTAGGGATTACCGGGGTGCTGAAAGTATCAGATTCATTTGACTTCCTGTATGGGGCCGACCTGACGCATTTTTCCAATGGCCGCACCCATACGCCCAACCTGGGACTGAATATGGTGGGCCTGAATCTCGGCGTGCGCTATCATTACAATACGATTCGCACCATTGTAAAAAAACAAATTGACCCCACTTACACCGCGCCACGACGTCCCACTTTTATCAATGCACCCATACCGGAACAGCTTCACTATAATGAAATCAGTGGCTATGCAGCTTTCGGCATCGTACAGGCGTCCAGCGATGAACACCTGGAGGCCTTCTATGGTACGGCTTCGCTGATACTGGAATATAATCGCCGCATTTCGCATAAAAGCAGCTTTGGCGGCGGCCTGGACGGTTTCTATGATGGCTCGCTGGGCTGGACATATCATCAGCTTTACGGACAGGTACGTCCCAGCGATAAAATGCTGATGGGTATTCACGCCGGCTATGTGCTGCACCTGAGAGACTTTGAAGTAAGGGCACAGATAGGCACTTATACCTGGAAACGCGATGGTGAAAAAGGGGATTACTTTATGCGCCTGGCATTGCGATACAATATTGGTAAATATGGATTTGTGCAGCTGGGGCTCAAAACCCAGGATGGCGTAGCGTCTGACTGGATCGAGTGGGGCGGGGGAGCGAAAACGAGATTCTAAAAGTAAAATGCCGCGAAAACCAACAAACATTGGTTATCGCGGCATTTACTAACAGCTAACAGCTAATAGCTAACAGCTACTTCACTACCGGCAGTATCACATTCGACGGATGCTGTGCATCGTGGTAAATGCGGATGGTTGCCTTTTTAAAATCTTTATCAGTGGCTTTATAGATATCCATGAACTGTTGCGGATTGCGGTCCGCGAGTGGGAACCAGCTGCTTTGTACCTGGATCATGATGCGGTGTCCCTTTAGAAAAGTATGGGCTACATCCGGCATGGTGAACTTTACCGTAGCAGGTTGGTTCGGTACAAATGCTTCGGGATTTTCGAGGCTGTTGCGGAATTTTCCTCTCATGATTTCTCCACGCACCAGCATCTGATAGCCGCCCATAGGGTAGGTAGCAGAGGGTACACGGCGATGTTCGCTGCTGGCCTCTTCTTCATATTTAAAATCATCCGGAAATACATCAATTACCTTAACAATGAAATCAGCATCCGTAGTGCTGGTGCTGGCAATAAGATCTGCCACCACCGGGCCTGCCAGCGTGATGTCGCCGGTCAGTACTTCACTTTCAAATACGGCAACATCCGGTCTGCGGGCAGCAAAGCGCTGATCATCTGTCATGTAGTTAATAGTGCGGTTAAAATGCACATCTTCTGTGTAAGGAACAGGTTTAGCAGGATCGCTTACATATTCGCTGAAACTATTGCTGTTAGCTGGCTTGGTGAAAGAGAGTTTGCCGTCTTCCTGCAGGTAAACAGGTTTAGGCTCCATATCAGCCGGAGGCCACTTAGGTAATTGTTTCCATTTGTTTTCACCGGTAAAAAAGATAGTGGCTTCTGCAATATCAGCCGCTGATCCTTTGCCCTTCAGGTAATAATTGAAGAACGGAATTTCTATGTTGTGAGTGTAATATTCAGCAGTATTACTGCCAAAGCGCACATTGCCCAGATGGGTACCATCATTGGAACCCCATTGACCATGATACCATGGCCCCATCACGATGCGGTTATTGGTAGCCGGGCTTTTCTCTTCAATTGCTTTATAAGTATTCCAGGCGCCGAAGCAATCTTCTGCATCAAATACACCCCCTACTTCCAGCATGGCGGGCTTTACATTTTGCACGAAGTTGCGCACATTGCGGGCTTTCCAGTAACTGTCGTAGGTAGGATGGTCGTACATTTCATGCCAGAAAGGAACACTGTCGCCAATGATTTTGGCGAAGTTAGGCAGTGCACCGGTTTCCAGGTAAAATTTGTAGTTATCGTGTGTATAGTAGCTGATCCCTTTAGGGCCCTCAGTGGTTGGTTTCGGATGCGGATGATCAAAAACGGTGTAGAAAGAGAAAGCATCAGCAATAAAGAATGCACCGTTGTGATGAAAATCATCTCCTATAAACCAATCCGTAACAGGCGCCTGAGGGCTTACTGCTTTCAGCGCAGGGTGACCGCTCAGTGCAGCCATGGTAGAGTAAAAGCCGGGATAGGAAGTGCCAAATACACCTACATTACCATTGTTGCCGGCCAGATTTTTTACGAGCCAGTCAATGGTATCATAAGTATCGCTGGCTTCATCAATATCTTTCTTCCCTTTTTTAGCAGGATTAAAAGGACGCACATTGACAAACTGCCCTTCACTCATCCAGGTACCTCTAACATCCTGTGTCACTATTATATAGCCTTCTTTCAGGTAGTTATTAAGGTAGCTTTTGTAGTAGGGACGAAAGTTGTTTTCACCGTAAGGAGCGCAGGAATAAGGCGTGCGCGTCATTAATATGGGATGTTTTTCCGATTGATCTTTGGGCAGGTAAACGGAGGTAAACAATTTAACCCCATCCCGCATCGGGATATATACCTCTTTTTTGGTGTAATGTTCGTACATCCAGAGGGAGTCCTGGTTAACGGCTTTACACGCAATAGGCAATAGGAACAGCGTGGCGCAAGCCAGCAGCAGCCATTTTCTCATAAACAGTTTATTTTAGATTCAGATTTTTGATCGTGGCTAAAGTAATAAAAAAATGTGGATAGCCCGGTGGGTATATGGGGAACGGTTATTGACCCAGTTTTTCCCTTTCTTTTTTAGGAAGACTGGCTACTACCAGGTTATACGAGTTTTTAATCCATTCCAGTATCAGTTTGTTGGCAATGCCGGAATGTACATCTACTGTATTCCAGTGTTTTTTATTCATGTGATAGCCGGGAATCACGCCTTCATATCGCTCGCGCAGCTCTACAGCTTCTTCCGGATCGCATTTCAGGTTAATGGATTGAAAGTCCGATAATCCGCTGAGGGCAAACACTTTGCCGCTGACTTTATATACAAGGGTTTCATCTCCGAAAGGAAATTCTTCGGTAACGCCGGGGAGAGAAAGACAATATTCCTGAAATTGAGCGAGGGTCATGGGTGATAATAATTTACTGATTTTTGGATGCGATTTAGTTGCATACAAAAATCAGTAAATTTTTGGAGATTATGTGTGCAGATATACGGCACGAATATTTTTAGAGACTACTTACCGGCGAATAATAAAACTCCCAGTTGATTGTTGAGGTAACTCCATCTACAGTAATTGTTTCTTTTCTTTTTCGGACATAAAAACCAGATGTGAATTCAATATCCTGAAAGACCGTAGTATTGTTACCCTCTGTTGTTTTGGTTACATTGGTACTGCCTGCATAGAAAGGATTAGCAGCTCCGATTATCACCAATAGGTAAGGATTTTTTTTGCCTATCGGGTATAATTTGTTGGGGGTATTCCCATATTCAAAATGTTTGGTGATTACTTTGTCAGAGACGATGGTATCAATGTTGGGAGTAGCAGGATCATATTTTGTCGTAATGCCTTCCATTTCAACATATACCAGTTTATCATCATCATATTTTCGGGTCTGAATATCGATCCATCGTAAATAACTAAGTATATTATTTTTTGAACCGGCATGCACGGTATCTAACATGCTAACAAATCTGCCACCATTGTCGAGTTTGAGTATGGTAGTATATGGCGACCAAATGGTACCATTGCTGTAATATATATTACCCACTATCCTTATCTGGCCGGCGGTCGTAATGGCCTGATTTTTTTCTGAAACACCGTTTTTAAAATAAAGAGAGGCGCCAGTGAATCCACCTTCATTGTCATATGTCATATCACAGTACTTATCTATTTCCCTTGTCGCATTAAAATGTATGTAGTGGATGATCTGTTGTTGCTTATTATAATAGAAGCTGTCCGTCAGCACCCCATTCTGGTGTATGGCGCTTAATACCTGATCATCCGGGCCGGGATCCGGAGGGGTAGTATCTTTTTTCTTACAGGCCATGGTGCCAAGCATTAATGACAATACAGTAGCGTAATATAGGACGCTTTTTTTCGAATATAGCATAGAGAACGGGTTGTAAAACAACTATGCGGCAAAACTAGGGATTAAATCGGGGACCTGGGGAGGAATATGTGGAGAAGTTATCCAGGGGGCCTAAAGGATTTAAGTGGATCTGGTAGAAGCTGTATTATTAAATAGCCCTGTACGTTAGTATATCAACGTACAGGACCCGGCACTTGAAAAACGATAATAAATTATTTCTTATTGATGCTAATGATCACACGGGAGTAGCGGGCATACGTAATTTCTACTTCCTGTCCTGCACGATATCCTTCGAGTGCACCACGCATCCAGTAAAACAAACGTTTTTTCTTATTCTCCAGCATGATCATAATATTGGTTTGTGAATCGTTGTTTTCCAGGTAAACGGCTTCCATCGCCGCATGCAGTGTACCTTTCTGTAAAGCAGTAAGATCCTTCTTAATGGCCCAGTAACGAATGTCTGTTACTTTAATCAATGCAAATATCAATGCTACCACAAAGCACAACAGCCATACCCAGAACCAAAGGTTTTTGAACGACAGGAGCGAATCATCTGCATCTCCCAGGTTATTGTGGGTATACAAGTAAATTTGCGGGATAACAGCTGCGATCAATAATAACCCAAAACCTATAAGGGCAAATTTGGCTAACTGTTGCTTGTTTCTCTTCAGCGCATCCTGTAATAAAAAGTGTTCCTCAGTTGTAATAAAGGTGTAGTCAGACATAGTTGTTAGATGGTTTTTCAGTAAGCTAATATATAGATAAACAATTAATTAATTAATATTATATATATAATTTTTTATTTTGTGATTATCATTTTGCTTGTTTGTGCTGGTTTTGGGATAATATGTGTTAAAATATTATTACATATTTTGTGGGATGAACATAAATGTGGCTACCTATTTCGTCCCTTTTATTAACGTATTTATAATTTATGCATGTCGCTTTGAGTCAAAATAGTTTTCTAATTTGCGCTCCTTTATAACCCATCCTCTGTTATTCTTCCCCATTTAATTAGCTGTTAATCATAAAACGACATTTGTGAAAAGGATTTTTTTATTTGCCGCTGCCCTGCTGATGATCAGCATTAAGAACTATGCACAGGACACGGCCCAACTAAAGGTAGAAGGACGGAAAAACAGTGCTACACAGCAAACCAAGCCCTACGTGATCATGATTTCCATTGACGGTTTCAGATATGATTATGCAGAAAAATATAAAGCCAGTCACCTATTACAATTATCCGGAGCAGGAGTACGCGCTACTGCCATGCAACCATCTTTTCCATCACTGACTTTCCCTAACCATTATTCACTGGCCACCGGATTGTATCCCGCACATCACGGCCTGGTAGATAATCTTTTTTACGATCGGAAAAGAGACGCAGTATACAAAGTTGGTAACCGCGATGCCGTAGAAGATGGCACCTGGTACAGTGGTGTACCATTATGGGTGTTAGCAGAAAAGCAACAAATGATCAGCGCCAGCTATTTCTGGGTGGGCTCTGAAAGCGCCATACAAAATGTAAGACCCACTTATTACTTTAAATACCAGGAAAAAACCGGCATAGACCAGCGCATTCAACAAGTAGTAAACTGGCTGCAGCTACCGGAAGAAGAACGCCCTCACCTGATCACATTTTACTTCCCGGAAGTAGATCATATGGGGCATAGCTACGGCCCCGATAGTGATAGCGTTCGCAGCGCCGTGCAATTTGTAGATGCGGCTATCGGTAAAATGGTCGCCGCTGTGAATAAACTCGACCTGCCGGTAAATTACATCGTAGTATCCGATCATGGTATGCTGGCAGCAGATACCGTGAATACCATACAACTGCCTGTAGTACCGGAATTGCAACCACTGAAAATAATGGCCGGTAACGAAAAAGTAATGCTGTATGGCAAGAATGAAGAGGAGATAAAAACCGCTTATGACTATCTTAAAAAACATGAAAACCATTATACCGCTTACCTGAAGAATGAAACACCGGAAAGATGGCATTACGGACAGGAGGATGTGTATAACCGCATCGGTGATATTATTCTGCTGGCAGAAGCGAATTATGCATTCGATACCGCCGGAAAAAAAATGCATCGCGGACATCATGGCTATGATAATAATCTTACTAACATGAACGCCGTGTTCATGGCCTGGGGGCCCGCTTTTAAGTCCAATACCCGTATTGCCACATTTGAAAACGTACATGTGTATCCGTTAGTAGCGAAAATACTGGGCCTGGATATTACACAACCGATAGATGGGCGCCTGGAAGTACTGGAACCCATTTTGAAACAATGAGTACACGAAAAAAATAAGTAGTTGTGATATCTTTATAAAATGCTAAAAGCAAATTATTTAAAATCCGCCTTTATCCGGAATGGCGAAGATCGAACTGCAGGAAAATGAAGAGGCATTGATTTGGTATCAGGAGGAAAATCGCTATCTGATGGTGACCAATCAACGATTGATTTTTCAGAATAGCTTCACTAACAATGAGCGGGCCATATTGGATTTGACTCAAATTAAAGGAGTGAACTATGTAATAAAGGAACAAGAAGCAGTCAGTCCTCCCTTTAAAATGACAGTATTTGCGGTAACTGATTTCGCAGGTAACAGACATTTGCTCAAGGTAGAAGCACATAATCCTGCTTTTGGAGGTATTTTCCAGTTATTACATGCTGCTATCCGAAAGAATTCGGCGCGCAAAAAAATAGACGATACCATATTGTAAGAATAGCGCCAACGGCAACTTTTCATGAGTGTAATTGCCATAATGAAGGGTTGACCAACTGGTCAACCCTTCATTATTTAAGCCCGCTACTTACGCAGTTGCTTCTTCATATGCACTTGCTGGTTCGCAGGTACAAATCAGGTTTCTATCGCCGAACGTATTATTGATACGGCTTACAGAAGGCCAGAATTTATTTGCTTTCACATATTCCAGTGGGAATGCAGCCTGCTGGCGGCTGTATGGACGGGTCCATTCGTCAGCAGTGATCACCTGTTGGGTATGCGGAGCATGTTTCAGTACGTTGTTTTGTTTGTCGGCAGTTCCCTGCTCTACTGCGGCAATTTCTGCGCGGATAGACAGCATGGCATCGCAGAAGCGATCCAGTTCACCTTTATCCTCACTTTCAGTAGGCTCAATCATGATGGTGCCCGGAACCGGGAAACTCATCGTTGGCGCGTGGAATCCGTAGTCCATCAAACGTTTGGCCACATCTTCGGCTTCAATACCGGCAGATGCTTTGAACGGACGAAGATCTACTATGAATTCATGCGCACAGGTGCCGTTAACACCAGTATACAAAATATCATATGCTTTTTCCAGTCTTGCCTTCATGTAGTTGGCATTCAGGATAGCGTATTCAGAAGCTAATTTTACTCCTTTGAATCCAAGCATACGGATATATGCGTAGGAAATCAGCAGGATGCTCGCAGAACCAAATGGTGCTGCAGATACAGCGTTGGAAGGTTTGCCTTCATTCAGTGTCACGTGACCAGGCAGGAATGGCGCCAGGTGTTTTGCCACGCAGATAGGGCCCATGCCAGGACCACCGCCACCATGAGGAATAGCGAAAGTTTTATGCAGGTTCAGGTGACATACGTCAGCACCAATCAGTCCGGGAGCGGTTAAGCCTACCTGAGCATTCATATTGGCGCCATCCATATATACCTGTCCACCATGTTCGTGAATGGTAGCACAAATTTCTTTCACACTTTCTTCGTATACACCATAAGTAGATGGGTAAGTGATCATGATACCAGCCAGGTCATTGCTATAGGCAGCTGCCTTTGCTTTCAGATCTGCTACATCGATGTAACCGTTTTCCAGTGCTTTTACGATCACTACCTTGTAACCCGCCATTACTGCAGATGCAGGATTGGTACCGTGTGCGCTGATAGGAATCAGCATCACATTACGGTGGCCCTGACCTCTGCTCTTCTGGTATTCGCGGATCACCAGCAAGCCGGCATATTCACCCTGCGCACCACTGTTAGGTTGCAGACTGCATGCGTCAAAACCGGTAATCTTGCTCAGGTATTCACCCAGTTCGGTAGCCATCTGTAAATAGCCACCCACCTGGTTAGTAGGTGCAAAAGGATGCATTTTGCTCCAATGTGCCCAGCTCAATGGAATCATCTCGGTAGCTGCATTCAGTTTCATGGTGCAGGAACCCAGAGAAATCATGGAAGTATTCAGCGACAGATCCTTGTTTTCCAGCATCTTCAGGTAGCGCATCATTAATGACTCACTGTGATGACTGTTAAACACCGGGTGCAACAGGTAAGGAGAGGTACGTTGTAAGTCAGTTGCAATGCCGGTAGTTCCGTTGGAAACTTCGGTTACATCTGTTTTGCCGGCACCAAATACCTGCAAAATGTCATTTACATCGTCAATCGTTGCTGTTTCATCCAGGGAAATACCTACGTTACCATTAGCAAAGTAACGGAAGTTGATACCTGCTGCTTCAGCGGCTGATTTTACATCAGCACCTGCTACTACGATGGTATCAAAGAAGTTGTCTGCTAACAGTGTCAGCCCCTTCGCTTTCAGCTTGCCAGCCAGTGTGTTGGTTAGCAGGGAAATGCGGGTAGCAATATTTTTCAACCCTTCCGGACCATGAAATACCGCATACATAGCGGCCATGTTAGCCAGCAATGCTTGTGCAGTACAGATGTTGGAAGTTGCTTTTTCACGTTTGATATGCTGTTCCCGTGTCTGCAATGCCATACGCAATGCACGACCGCCGTTGGCATCAATGCTCACGCCAATGATACGGCCGGGAATAGAACGTTTGAAATCATCCTTTACCGCAAAAAATGCAGCGTGCGGACCACCAAAGCCCAACGGAACGCCAAAGCGTTGCGCGGAACCAAAAGCCGCATCAGCGCCCATTTCACCCGGAGACGTCAGCAGGGTCAGTGCCAGCAGGTCTGTTGCCACACCCACAAATGCACCCACCGCATGTACGCCGTCTATAAATGCACGGTAATCAGCAGTAGCCCCTACGTTATCAGGATACTGGATCAGCGCACCAAAATAAGATTCATCAAAGGAAGCTGTTTTGTAGTCGCCTACTACTACTTCAATCAGCAGCGGTGTAGCACGGGTATAAATTACATCCAGCGTTTGCGGATATACGTTATTGTCTACAAAAAACTTTGGCCTGGTTACATGATCATGATCCTTGTTCAACGCATTGAAAAACATGGTCATAGCTTCAGCTGCCGCAGTCGCTTCATCCAGCAGGGATGCATTGGCAATTGGGAGTCCTGTCAGATCACATACCATGGTCTGGTAGTTCAGCAGACTTTCCAGTCTACCCTGTGAAATCTCAGCCTGGTAA
>NZ_DATCVJ010000917.1:0-10324 GCF_036566945.1 Chitinophaga sp.
CTATTGCCGGTATTTCCCTTGTGATAGGAGGTATCGGTATCATGAATATCATGTATGTCTCTGTCACAGAACGAACCCGTGAAATAGGGTTGCGCATGTCTATTGGTGCGCGCGGCATTGATATTTTATTACAATTCCTGGTAGAGGCAATTATCATCAGTATTACCGGTGGATTAATCGGAGTGGTACTCGGTATTACATCTGCCAAGGTGATTACGCTAACATTGGGTTGGCCTACGATGGTGTCTGAATCTTCTATTATTTTGTCTTTTGTAGTGTGCGCATTTACAGGGGTGTTTTTTGGCTACTACCCGGCGCAGGCTGCATCACGACTGGATCCTATTGAGGCATTGCGGTATGAGTAATGCGGATTTTTTCATTGTCAACAGCGCGTGGCAGCGATTACAAATTACAATCGCATAAGGTGGCGACGCCTTCTTCCATCCATTTTCTGAAAGCACTTTCTTTTTCGAATTGTACCAGGTTTAATGGTTTTCCGGTGATGTCTTCCAGGGAAAACCCGTCTGCATGCGTTTCTACGGCTTGCTGTGTGGCAATTTCCTGTTCATTGGAAGTGGCGCCCAGTATTTTTCTGAACTCAAATACTACGCTGTCCGACGTATCATTGGCGTGAATCACAGCCACTACAAACTCGTATTCTCCAAATTGTTGCAGCGCAGCAATGGTGCGGGTATTGATCTTGTAGCAAGTGCCTGGTGTGAGTTGCATAAGCGGGTATTTAACGACACCATGAATATACGTAACAATTACTATCTTGTAAAGATGGAAGTCTCATTTTCCAGCATTTTCTTAACATGGAATTAAGTACGCAACGCTTGTTGTTACAGCCGGTAACAGCAGCAGATATCCCGGTTATTCACCGGCTGCATAGTATGCCGGAAACGGATGAATATAATACATTGGGCATCCCCGGATCTATCGCCGTTACTACTGAGGTAGTAAATGGTTGGTGCAATGATTTGATGCAAAAAGTATGGAGTATAACGTTGATGGATACACGCGAATTTATCGGGTTGGCTGCCATGGTTTTTAAAGCATCCCGTTTTAGTAGTGCAGAAATCTGGTATAAGTTCGATGTGGCGTATTGGGGAAAGGGTTTCGCTACGGAAGCTGTGGAAGGATTGCTGCAATATGCCTTTGAAGATTTGCAACTGCATAGGGTGGAAGCAGGTTGTGCGGTAGATAATATCGGCTCTGCGCGGGTATTGGAGAAGGCTGGTATGCAGCGGGAGGGGCGTAAGCGGAAGGTATTACCTATCAGAGGCCAATGGTCGGATAATTTTATGTATGCTATTTTGGAAGAAGATTACCGGCAGCAAAAAGGCCGGTAGGTTTCCCTGTTCCGGCCTTTTTTATTCTTCAGATGGAAAAAACTAGTCTTTCTTCTTCTTATCATGTATTTCTGATTTCTTCAGATACACTTTCTTTCCCTTTTCGTCTACAATATATTTCTGGTCTTTCTTGTTGATGTAAACTGTTTCACCATTCGGCCCTTCCTTGTCTTTGTATACTTTATCTGTTATGGAGGAGGTTCCTTTTACAGCGATAGAAGCAGTTTTGTTACCTACTTTTTTAGCAGTACTGTCGATACCTTGTGCAAAGGCGTGCTGTCCAGCCAGTGAAATAACCGCGCCCAGCGCGGCAGCAAATAAAAATTTTGTGATATGCATTGGAGTTTTCATTTTGTTGCTTTTTTATGTTTAATAAAATGATTGCCTGTTTGGGAGGTAAAACCAACAATAATGCCATATCGATTGTTTTATGACAGTCAGTTTTTTACAAATATGGTTTTTGCTGCATTGCTGTGGCGAACCGGGGATTTTCCCCCTATGGGGAACCATTTTATTTTCGTATATTCATGTCCGGTAACCCGATACCTATGAAGTCAACGAATAAAGGTCTGTATCTATCTGTTCCTACACCATGCTATGAGAACTGGAGTCAAATGACCCGCACTGCGGCCGGAAGGCACTGTAGTAGCTGTAATAAAACGGTAGTTGATTTCTCCATATTATCAGATGCTGCAATTGTTGCTGTTATCAATAACAGTAAGGGGCCTGTTTGTGGCAGATTTTCCGATGATCAGCTGGACAGGAAAATCCTGTCGGCAGTGCCTGCGCGTAATCGGTTCGTACCCGCTATGGTTCTCACAGCGGGCCTGGCGGCGGGTGTGGCTACGACCGTTCAGGCAGAAAAAAATATTTCCGCGCCGATTGTGCAGACGGAGCGTGTTCCCGCATCCTCTGCTGGCAGTACCCTGTTGAAAGATACGACATCGTCTGTTGGGGCGGCATCTCTACCTGATACTACTTCTTCCGAAATCCGCTCTTTGCCTGAAGTCGTTATAACCGGAGCATGCCAACATGCATACAGAAACATGGTTGTCGGAACAGTTAGCATAGTAGAAAGGAAAACTATTTTCGAAAAAATTGATTATGACCCGGTTTATTATTCCGGCCGGCATTTAATCAATAAATTTTTAAAGAAAAAACGGCCCTCGTGACGGCCATCACTGGCCTGATTTCCCAAACATTGCCGCCAATAAAAAACCTCCCAGGCTGCCCGTAGCCCGGAAGGTGTTGCCCGTGAATAATCTGTGTAATTAGCAGCGATGTGTTGATATTAATTCCCCCAGAAAATATCTTCCTGTTGTATATCCGCTGCATATATTTTAGCCGCTACAATTTTCCCTTCTTTCACCGTATATACGTCCACGTTATCCGTATGTAATTCCGCACCGGGTCTGCTGGCTTTCCAGGTGAGGACTACAGAAGCCTGATCGCCATTAACAGCAATAGTTTTGATATCGGCCAATGACATGGTATTTTGTGATACTTCAAACATACCACCCACCATCTGGAATACTTCTCCGCTGGATTTTTTAGTGCCGGAGAAACGATTGCAGCCTGGCTGTTCCCAACTGATATCGGGATGTAATAAAGCGCCTAATTTTTCCAGGTTTACCTGTTGAACTGCGTGTACAAATTCAGTAACGACCTGTAATGTTTGCTTTTCCATTTTTATAATTTTTTGTTTGTTGATAAATTGATAATGCAAAGTTACTTCGGGGCTGTACTTTATCATTTATCTTAACACGACATTTACTTACCATTTGGCGACAACTTGTTTTTTGTGAACCGGGAGATGGATATCTTTATAGTATGAAACAGCTGGTATTAAGTATGATTGCTTATGCGGTGCAGCGGGATGTGGATGCCACCCAGTTATGTAAGCTGGCGGGTATTGATCTGGCGGCATTGAAGCGGAAAAATGCGGCGCCCATTACTGCGCAGCAATTGCAGGACCTGTGGTTAAATGCCAGCAGGTTAACCAATGATCCGTTGTTTGGGCTTCATTTTGGCGAAGCATTGCAACCGGCGGCGTTGGGAACGGTAGGAGAAATTATACAAAGTAGTGCCACGGCAGGCGATGCCTTAACGCATGCAGCGGCACTCACTCACCTGGTTACAGACGAGTGCCGGATAGAAATACACCGGGCCGCTAAAAGTTTTACGGTAAAACTGTTGCCGGCGAAAGATTACGGCGCTACGCCGCCCTATGCTTTCCGGCAATTAATAGATTTACTGCTGGTAATGGTGATTCATGAACTGGATGGATTACTGTTGGAGAAAATTGTACCGCAGGCCGTCCGTTTGGCGTATTCAGTACCTGATCCGGTGGAATATGAACGTGTTTTTCGTTGTAAGCCCTCAAAACGGGCCGGAGAGTATGTGTTGGTATTTGATATCAAATATTGGGACGAGCCGCTTTTAACGGCCAATTATGAATTACAGAGCCTATTGCTGCAAAAGGTCAGCAGTATGCCCCAGCCCGCAGCGCAGCCACAGGCGCTGCAAACAAGGATCTATAATTATCTGCTGGCTAATTCTTACCTCGGTGTTTCCTCGCTGAATGATATGGCGGCTAACTTCAATATCAGTCCGCGCAGCTTGCAGCGGAAACTAAAGGAAGAAGGCGTAAAATATCAGGATATTGCGGATGCTGTAAGACGTTCATTGGCGGTGTATTACATATCTTCCGGTAATTATCCGTTGAAAGATATTTCGTGGATGCTTGGCTATAATGAGTTGAGTGCGTTTACCAGGGCTTTTAAGCGGTGGACGGGTAGTACGCCGGTTAATTATCAGTCGTTATAGTTCAGGAAGGTATCCTTGTGTACGATGCCCCATTTCTTCACAAAAATATATTCTCCTTTTTCCAGGGCAGCGATATAATCCTGCAGCCATTCCTCAAAGGAATTAGCTGCAATGGCGCGGTGACTGTCGTCATGCCACAGTGTGATGATCTGACCACGCCTGCCTTCCGGTGCCGGGTCCAGGTCAATACAAAGGTGGTTGCCGAAGCCATCGCTGGTAAACGGTATCCACAAAGGATTCCACCAGTCGCTTTTGATACCGGTGTCGGGGGTAGCCAGGATAGGCTCATCATGCCAGGTAAAGGTGCCGGCATCCAGCAGGTCTTTCCAATGATGCCATTGTACAATAATGTCTTCCACGCCCAGCAACTGATCCGCATCTACCAGTCCTGCCCTGGCTTTCTGCTGTCCGTTGTGTATGGAATAAAATGCTTTGAAAGAGGCCGGCATGGCCGTTCCTATTAGTTTTTCAAGTGACTCCACCGCCTCAAAGGTAACGCCGGGATGAAGGATGTTAAGCAGTCTTGGGGCATGCTGTTGCATCCAGTTCTCCCATCTGATCCAATATTGCTGCATATGGTATGGGTTTTAACGACTATAAAGATGTGAAATTTTATCTATAAATTTATTCATTCTTGGCAGATGTTTTTTGTAAGGTAATTATCAATAATTTTGTAGCTCTTGAAAAGAGTACAACATCATTAAAAGTAAATAACTCCTCTATGGTACAGTTACCTAAATTTCTGATTGCAGACGATCCTGTAACAGATCCGGAAAATGAATATATTTTTCATACCGAAAAACCCCGCTTCTTCGCCAAACGCGTAGAAGAAGACGAAGAAACTGCCTACATTGATATCGTTCACGAAATTGACAATGTAGAAGAGTTCTATAAAAACGCACCGGAAAAGAAACAGGAACTGCTGGAACAGCTCGAAGAATGGTATTTCTCTTACATGGAGTGGCTGGAAGATGACGGTGAAGAAGAAGACGAAGAATAGTAACAACGAAGTAATTTTAAAAAGCGTCCGTTTACAACGGGCGCTTTTTTATGCTGTCGCCTGTAGCTCTTTCCTATAGGCCGAAGGATTGATCCCCCTGTATTTTTTAAACATCCTGTTCAGGTGACTTTCGTCTGTAAAGCCCAGCTCATCTGCAATTTCTCCTACCCGCATGCTGCTGTACTGCAGCCTTGTTTCCACCAGCTTTAACTTATACTGTGTAATATACTGTTGCAGGCTATCGCCATTATTACGCTTAAAATACTCACTCAGATAAGTAGGAGAAATGTTAAAGTTTGCCGCAATCTGCTCTGCGCGCAGCTTCTCCGGTGAATAGATATTTTCGTGTATATAATGCAGTATATTCAGGGAGGCATCCTGCTTAGCCGGATGTTTGGGCTGTTCCGGCATTTGCAGCAATATATTTCTGGCAATGACCATGATCATGGTATTCACGATCTGTTGGGCCATTTCCCGGTGATAGGGCTGCTGATTTACCAGCTCCCGGATCAGCGCTTCTACCAGCGACTTTACCAGGGGCTTATCGTTTTTGTTCTTTAAAATACAGCCCGGCATATGATTGGTATTCTGGAAAATGAACTCCAGCTGCTGTATCCATTCTTTTTGCTGATTTTGAAGGTAGATGTTATTGAAGCGGATGAAGAAGAATTTCGTACTTTCCTTTACATCAAAAGAGTGACAGTCCTGCGGCATCACCAGGAACAGTTTACCCGGACTATAAGGCAACTGATTTTTGTTGACACATTGCATGCCACTGCCTTCCACAATATACACCAGTTCAAAAAAATTGTGCTTATGAGGATCTATCGGGCATTCACTGCATTCCCGGTATTCAATCTCAAAAGGCTGATATAAGTTCTCTTGTAGCATACTTGCAAAAGTACAGAATGATCCTAAAAATGTACAATTTTATTTGCTGGATTCCGATTGATCTTTGCTACATAAATTCATACAAATGGAAAATAATGCGATTGTATTCTTTTTGCTCCGCCTGTCGGTAGCCGCCAGTATGTTTGGTCACGGCCTGGTCCGACTCCCGAAACTAAATGGCTTCAGCGCCTGGATGGTAAAGAGTTTTGAAAAATCCATGCTGCCAGACCTGCTGGTAGTGCCTTTCAGTTATGTATTACCCATTGCGGAATTCATCATTGGCTTACTACTCATCCTGGGCTTATTCACCCGTGTATCCCTTATTGGCGGCGGCTTGGTAATGATTGCGCTGTTATTCGGTACCGCTATGATAGAAAACTGGGATGCCATCCCTTCGCAGCTCATTCATGCCGTTTTCTTCGCCGGGTTACTGGCTTTTATTCAATACAACACCATTGCTGTTGATCATCTCATAAAAAAATAATGGCTACAAGAAAAGAATTCCTGAAAACAGCCGGCCTCGTTGGATTGGCTGGTATGGTGAATCCCGGCGCGGTGATGGCGCAACCGGCCCATCATCCGGCGCCCACATCCAGCCCCGGCTGGGCAGACGGCTCCCGACTGGTTGTATCCGTATCTATGCAGTTCGAAGCCGGCGGACAACCGGAAGAGCATCCTGAAAGCCCCTTCCCGCAAAATATGCTCAAAGGATATAAAGACCTGCCCGCTAACACCTGGTACGAATACGGCTACAAGGAAGGTATACCACGTATGCTGGACAACTGGGACAAACATGGCATCAAGGTAACCTCCCATATGGTGGGTAGTGCCGTAGAAAAGAACCCTGCCCTGGCCAGAGAAATTGTACAACGGGGACATGAAGCCGCCGCACATGGCCGCGACTGGTCATCGCAATACATGTTGCCGTATGAAGAAGAAAAGAAATTCATACGGGAAGGAATGGAAGCGGTGAAAAAGGCCACTGGCGTTACCCCCGTAGGTTATAATGCCAACTGGATGCGCCGCGGAGACAATACCCTCACCATATTGCAGGAGCTTGGATTTCTGTATCATATCGATGACCTGAGCCGCGATGAACCCTTTATCACCAAAGTGAATAATATTGATTTTGTAGTAGTGCCCTACACTTTACGCTGCAACGATATTCAACTGGTAGCCGGACAATGGTTTTCTTCCGATCAGTTTCTGCAACAGGTAAAAATGGAATTTGATCAGCTGTATGAAGAGTCTGCACGCCGCCGACGCATGATGTCTATTAGTTTTCATGATCGCATAGGCGGTACGCCGCAGCTGGTAAAGGCTACCAGCGAGCTGTTTGCTTACATGAAACAACATCCGGGCGTAGTATTTAAACGAAAAGATGATATCGCAAAAATGGCGTTGGCAGATAAACAAACGATCAGAGAATAGCTAAAAAGACAGGACATGGTTCCTGTCTTTTTCATTTGCAATGAATATTATATTATTTTGTTGGGGTGATATCTCAGGCTATGAACGTATTTAAAACACAACCCGAAGGCTTTGCCATTATCAGAAAACAAGCCCTCACCAGATTTATTCCGGTAATGCTGCTCGGCGTAATGGTGGTACTGGCAGCGAATTTCAGAACAACAGAGCAGGGGTTTGATAAAGATACCTTGCTCATTACCATTCCTATCATGCTGGTGGCAGTAGGAGTAGGTATCTACAATGGTTTGAAGAAGAGAAGAAAATTATTTGATAGCTTCTCCATAACAATAAATGAAGACACGATTATCAGAACACAGGAAGACACTCCCGAACTGGCGCTGAACCGGCTGGAAATTTCCAGCATCAGTAAAGATCGCGTCGGCATGATCACCATCAGGGGAATGTCTGCATATGATATTATCCAGATACCCGCCGGCATGGAACGGTCCGATGAACTGGAGGCCGCACTGTCACGCATCATGCCTTTTTCCGAAGGCAGTCAGCGTTCCCTCCTGGAACGATTTGGATGGATCACGGGCGTTATTGCCATACTATTGATGATGGTAATGCGGTTTGTGGAAAACAAAGCGGTGGTAATCGTTGCCGGCGTAGCCTTAATCGCATTGCTTGTCTGGGGTTTCGTGAAAGCCTGGCGCAATAAAAATGTTCCGGCAGCCTACAAGCGTAGCATATGGATTATGCTGTTGCTGATTGCAGCTGTAATAATGGCTATATTGATGAAACTGGGGTGGGTAATGGATCTTTGGGAGATGAATGCTTAATAGGCCGTTTCGGTAAGAATCAATAATTTTGCCGTTTGTCTGTGATCAATTAAACTTCTCTTTATAAAAAATGGAAAAAGGCATTACTATTCTTATATGCACTTACAATGGTAGTCTTAGAATTCCTGAAACGATCGCACATATTGCTGCGCAGCAGTTTTCAAAAGCCATAGCATGGGAAGTTCTTTTTGTTGACAATGCTTCCACAGACGGCAGCAGCCATGTTGCCATCGCTGAATGGAATAAATATACCACCACCGCAAGCAGCTTCCGCGTAGTATATGAAAGCACGCCGGGAAAATTATATGCCTTGCAAACCGCCATTTCAGAAGCCCGCTATGAATATTTTATTATCTGCGATGATGATAACTGGTTAGCCCCCCGGTATGTAGAAACGATGTATGATATCCTGGAAAGTGATCCCCGCATCGGTGCGGTAGGAGGACAAGGGGTAGCAGCTACCGGCGGCATACCTTTGCCGGCCTGGTTTGAGCAGGCATCTACTGATTATGCGGTAGGTAAACAGGGCGTAGCAACAGGCGATATCACCAAACGTGAATATTTGTGGGGCGCTGGAATGGGCAGCAGAACAGCACTGTATAAAAAAATGTATCATAATTTTCCTTCGCTGTTAATCGGGCAAAAGGGCGTAGCATTATCCGTGGAAGATGCAGAATACTCCATGCGGATGATACTGGCCGGATACAAATTATATTATCATTCAGATCTTATTTTTAGTCATTTTATTACGCCTAACAGACTGGAACCAGGTTATAGAGAAGGGTTGGCGAGTTCTTTTGCAGCATCTGCTGTTGTTCTGGAGAAATACCGCATGGCCCTGCGCTTACAAAGAAAATACGATCATCGGCCTTTGCGTAAATTAATAAGTACCATCGGCGCTTTTTTTAAAAGCAGGTGGAGTGCTTCAGGGGGAAAAAGAACATTCTATAAAAGCAGGTTACAGTATCTCCTTCCGTCCGATAATGGCCATGATCCTATGATTTCGGCCATTCGGAAATTTAAGAAGGAGAACCCGGTGAAATCATAGAGCAGAAAATTTTTACATCATGATTGGCAAAGCCGGAAATGGTGATGATGTTTAGTAAATGGCATTTTAGTCCTACCTAGGTTCAACTATTTGACGCCATCGGTGATGGACTTTAAGGTAAACTTTGCCAAAGCAACATTTCCGACCGTGGTATCAGGTGAAAAAATAAGGTCCCCCAATAGCTGAATTGCAGCGGCTTTCTTACCCTGGTCATTTAGAAGAAGGGCTTTGTTGATCAATAAAATACCTTTTGTATCTGCATCGGGATTTTTGGAAAGTCCCTGTTCAATGGCTTTTTCTTTCTCGGCATTATTGGTTTGTAAAATGGCAAGTTCTTTCCAAGCTGGGGCAAAATCAGATATTTTTTCAGTGATCGTTTTTGCTAATTCCAGTTTTTCGCCGTCAGTATTTGCCCATTCTATCTGCAAATAACCGAGATACATCCCTTTGGGAAATATGCCTTTTTCTTCTCCTTCCAGGGTATATAGTGCTGTTTTTACGGTGAAGAAACCTTGAGGTCTCAGTGCATTCGTCTGTTTATAATATTTTAATGCGTTGACGAAATCGCCTTTCAATAAGTAAGTGTACGCCAGGTCATACACAGGGTAGGCCCAATCAGGTTCCAGCGTCATGGCCTGTTCCAGCTTCATAATTGACATATCATACTTTCCCGCCTGACCCAATACTCTTGCTTCCTGGTGCAAAGCTGCAGCTGCAGGGGAGACTGTCTTTTTATCGAGTAGCTCATAATTCACCTGACCGGTTATATTCTCCAGATCCGCTTCGTTGATAACATGTCCGGAACTGTCTTTGAAAATGAATTTATCTTGTGCGCTCATGGTTTGTGGTGTTTGACAGGAAGACATTGCGATTAATATCACACTGAGAAATTTTATAGGTAGCTTCATAGGGTAGTTTGTGTATGAAGATATATGGATCGAAGGATATTTGCAAA
>NZ_DATCVJ010000918.1:0-7628 GCF_036566945.1 Chitinophaga sp.
GAAAGGCCCAGGTAAATACTCTTACAATTACATCATCTGCCCGCTCTCTTATTGGTACCAGCTGGAGCACCATATTATAAAGCGCCCCCGCGTAGCGGTCATACAACAATTCTTTTGCCGCAGGATCCCCTATCACTAACCGCTCAATGAGCTTTTGCTCATTTATATTTGCCAAATCACGCCGCAAAGAAGTAGTGTACCAGGTTTAGATTGCTAATATAGAGAATTAAAGTATATAGGCGTCGTAACAGGTAATATGAATTTACTAACATATATAGCTAAAATGGATAACTTTTATTGTAACTGCATGGTATACAACCAGTACTGTTGACCCAGAATCGCATCCAACTCCCTGACCAAGGTAAATCCAAGCTGACTATACAGCTGTCGGGCATCCGGCGCCAACATTGCTTCAAACGGTCTATAACTCCGAATGGAAGCCGCCCGGACAGCGGCCATATCAGCCCGCACCACCCCTCTGTAATTTAGTATATCCATCACCGTTATTTAAAGATAAACGTCCAACAATTTCTGACCTTCTTTGTTGACAATAAGCAGGCACTAAAAAATTAAAAATACGACATGACTTTGCTCATAGTTATTTTTTAATCTGCACGATAATTTTGGAGAAAATTACCCATCATGCCGTACACGTCTATTCAATCAGCCGTATCCTTAATACAGTCCGGCCACACCGTTTTTATACACACCGCTGCCGCTACACCAAGGGAGTTGGTCAATGCGATGACCGCCCGCAGCCATGAGCTAAAAAATGTACGCCTGGTAAGTATTCATACTGAATGGGAAGCCCCCTACGCGGAACCGGAACACGCTCATGCCTTTCAAATAGATGCTTTTTTTGTTGGCAAAAATATCCGCAAAGCCGTGAATGAAGGACGTGCGAACTATGTACCCATGTTCCTCAGCGAAATACCCCGTTACTTTCGTACCTGCGAACAACCTATTGATGTAGCGCTCATTTCTGTATCACCTCCTGATAAAAACGGGTACTGTACACTGGGCGTATCCTGCGATGTGAGTAAGGCGGCCGTGGATGTGGCCCAAATTATCATCGCAGAAATAAACCCTCAAATGCCGCGGGTGCTGGGCGATGGCGTGATTCATATTTCCCGGATACATGCTGCCGTAGAAGTGGATTACCCTATTTATGCACAGAAAATTAATCCGCCCACTCATATAGAACTTGCCATAGGCCAAAATGTTGCCTCCCTGATAGATGACCGCGCCACGCTTCAAATGGGTATTGGCGGCATTCCCAATGCGGTACTGCAATGTTTATCCAATCACAAAGACCTCGGTATTCACACGGAAATGTTTTCTGATGGTATCATTGACCTGGTAAAACGGGGCGTGATTACCGGCAAATACAAAGCGGTGCATCCCGGCTTGCTGATTTCCAGCTTTGCCATTGGCAGTCAGCGGTTGTACGATTTTATGGATACCAACCTGATTATGCGGCTGATGGATGTAGAATATGTGAATAGCCCTACTACCATCCGCAAAAACCCCAGGGTAACTGCTATCAACAGTGCTATAGAAATAGATATCTTCGGACAGGTATGTGCAGATTCCATTGGATTCAGGCAGTATAGCGGTGTAGGCGGACAAATGGATTTTATGCGGGGAGCCGCCCTCTCACAGGAAGGCAAGCCGATTATTGCCATCCCCTCAACTACCTCAAAAGGGATTTCCCGTATCGTATCGCGGCTGCAACCCGGCGCCAGCGTAGTTACTACGAGGGCACATGTGCATTATGTAGTCACGGAATACGGTATTGCACACCTGATGGGTAAAAATCTCAAGCAACGCGCACAGGCGCTCATTAACATTGCCCACCCCGATCACCGGGAACAATTGGAAAGAGATGCGTTTGATATATTCAAGGTATTCTGATTTCATAGGAACGTTCGGCTGCGTGATGAGATGATTGCTTCCACCCCCTAAGGCAGACACGGGGAAACAAGCGGTGAGTAACATCACCCTGTTAATACCCATCTCCCGTAAAACTATTATGAGCGATTAACGTTATTTATCAAATATCAAAAACATACTCCAATGCATTTTAAATTATTCCTACTTGCGGTTTGTACTTTTGCCACTGTTTCCTGCGCCAACAATGGAAAAAAAGCTCCTGCTGATAATGATACCGATAGCGACACGACGCTGACGGTGCAGGCTGCAGCGAGTAGCCAACTGGAAGTAAAACCGTTATCAGGATATTTCCTGAAGAATACAATCAAGGTAAAGGATAGTCTTACGTACTGGATCATAGATAATCAGGCATCGTTCGACAGCTTATTTGGTATGGCCAAAACCATGAACAATACTATCGACAAACCTGATTTCGGCACCCAGATTGTGATCGCAGCTACTATGCCGCCTACCTACTATGGCACTCAGATACAGCTGGAATCTGCCACCTCAGACAATTTAACCAACGACGCAGCCCTTCATTTTGTGGCTACTGCCAACCCTGAGAAGAGTTCTGCCGCCACCGTTCCTTTATGGCTGGGAGCTGTTCCCAAAACAGGTAAAAGCACTTTTAAGCTGTTTACGGGAGATAATTTAACAAAAACTATTACGGAGCAACAGTAACCTTCCCGAATATTTTCTCTACGGCCTTGTGTCTGTAGGCAAATAAGTTTTCCAGCTGTTTTTTTACAAATAGGCTGTGAGCGATCTTTCCGAGCCAACCAAAGGGAAGCCGGTAGTGTACAATATCTGTCATTTTCACGCCGCCGGGTACTATCTGAAAATGGTGTTCATGATGCCAGATGCTGTAGGGACCTACCCTTTGTTCATCTACAAAATAATCGAGATAAGCCACATGGGTAATTTCCGTCATCCATTCCAGTGGAATACCAGCAATGGGGGCGACTGTATATGTAATGACCTGACCTGGATATACCTGACCTGTATAAGGAGGCGATGTAACCGTAAAGCGCAGGTAGGCGGGCGTAATATGCGACAGATTGCCGGGAGTGGAAAAATAGTTCCATACTTCCTCCGGTGTTGCCGGGATGAGTTGTGTGCGCTGCAATAAATAAATAGTGGCCATTTCGCAAAGGGTTTAAAGCGAGGAAAGCTGAAGGCAACTCCCCAGGCGAAGGTACAAGCGGATATTTTACAAATAACGGAATTGCCCCGATCTTCGCCTGGGGAGTTTTTTGCTTTCTGCTTTCTGCTTTATCTTCGTCATATGAATCAATTTTTCAGGCGCTGGGTTTTCTGGCTGATGTCTATTATTGTTGTTTCCATTTCATTTACGCGATGTGCCAACATTGTGCCGCCCAGCGGGGGCCCGAAGGATACATTGCCTCCGGTGCTGTTACAGGTAACGCCGCGGGATTCTACCCTTCACTTTCACAGCAAAAAAGTGGCATTTATATTTGATGAATATGTGGAGCTGGATAACGTAAATGATAAGCTGATTGTGTCGCCTACCCTGAAACGGCCGCCCATAGTCACTGCCAAGCTTCATACCGTGACCCTTGAAATAAAGGATACCCTGGTACCCAATACTACTTATACTTTCAACTTTGCAGATGCCATCCGCGATATCAACGAGCGCAATATCACACAAGATTTTCAGTATGTGGTATCTACCGGTGATTACCTGGATAGCCTGCAGGTAAGCGGACACCTGATAGATGCGGAAAATGGTAAAGTAGATAGTAACGTAGCCGTGATGTTATACCGTGACATGACTGACTCCATTGTATCCAAAGAGAAACCGGTATACTATGCCAAAACCAAGGGTGATGGCTCGTTCCGTTTCAAAAACATTGCACCGGGCGCCTACAAAATCTTTGCTTTGAAAGAAGAAGACCGAGACCTGCAGTATAATCAGCCTACAGAGCTGATCGCATTTGTAGAAGCACCGCTGGTATTGAAAGAAAGCAACCTGGCAGATGTAAATATGCTCCTGTTTATGGAAGCAGACAGCACTATAAAACCGCCACCAGAGCCAATAGACTCCACAGATATCCAACAGGATGACGAGGAGAAGAAAAAGAAGAAATTACCCAAACTGACTGCTACAGCGTTATTGGAAGGCGGGCAGCAGGAATTACCCAAACCACTGAGGATCAATTTTTCGCTGCCGCTCAGAAACCTGGACAGCAATCGGGTAATACTGGGGGAAGACAGCGCCTATACGCCGGTCATCTTTACCAACACCATGGACTCTACCAAAACACAATGGACAGTGACCTATCCGTGGAAAGAAGGTACCCTGTACCGGCTTATTGTTCCCAATGATGCCCCTACAGATACGGCAGGGCAGCATCTGGCCAGGACAGACACCCTGAGATTCAGCTCCAAGAAAACATCCGATTATTCCATTTTCGCGGTAACGGAACTGAAGATCAGCGATAGCACCATGACTGCCATCAACGATACCGCCATGCACTATGTAGTACAGCTGGTGCAGGATAAAAACGTTAAATATTCCGGTACACTGGTAAATGGCAAGTGGAGCCAGCGTTTCATTACCCCCGGCGAATACGAAGTACGGTTATTGCTGGATACCAATGATAACGGCAAATGGGACAGGGGTAAATATTACACCCAGCCCAGGAAACAGCCGGAGCGGGTGATCGTTGTTGAAAAGATCAACCTCAAGTCCAACTGGACCCTGACAAAGAAAATAAGCATTTAAATAACGATAGCGGAGGGAGCGGATTACTCCCTCCGCTGCATTATTCCTAACTTTGCACTATGATATTTTCGTCTGCACTGATAGAAAACGCGGTAAATGAATTTGCAAAGCTGCCGGGGATCGGTAAAAAAACGGCCCTGCGCCTGGTGTTGCATCTGCTGAAACAGGAAACAGCCCAGGTAGAGCAGTTTGGGGATGTGATTGCGCGTATGCGGCAACAGATCCGATTTTGCAATGTGTGCCATAATGTATCTGATGCAGAAGTGTGCAGCATTTGTAGCAGTCATTCCCGGCAAAAACAGGTGGTATGCGTGGTAGAAAGTATCCGGGATGTAATGGCGATAGAGAACACACAGCAGTTCAATGGTTTATATCATGTATTGGGCGGTATCATCTCCCCTATTGATGGTATTGGTCCGGATCAGCTGAATGTACATTCTTTGGTAGAAAGGGTGCGGCATCAGGGGGTAGAAGAAGTGATTATGGCGGTAAGTCCTACTATTGAAGGGGATACTACCATTTATTATCTCTCTAAAAAACTAAAAGAATTTCCGGTAAAAATTACTACGATAGCCCGTGGTATTGCATTTGGGGGAGAATTAGAATATGCAGATGAAATGACATTGGCACGTTCTATCAGTAACCGGCTCCCCTTGGAAAGCTATGTACAGAACAGGTAAAAGAATTGCGAATTTCAAATTACGAATTACGGATTTGTGAGGAGACCAACAAATGCTAATCTCTCCACAAATCCGTAATTCGTAATTTGAAATTCGTAATTCGTAATTCGTAATTCGTAATTCGTAATTCGTAATTCGTAATTCTACAAAAAAATACGGGTGCTCAATAGCACCCGTCTTCGTTTAACCTGTAATTCCACGTTATGAAAAGTTGTCAGACAGCATCCTTTAATGGATCGTTCTGAAATATTGTATGATTGGTTTCTGATTCTTTTTCTTCCTGCAGTTCTTTCCACCGCTGCATTTCATATTTATTTAAGAAACATACCTTGAAAACCTCTGGTTGCCGGTCGTCGTTTGATACCGGTACTGGTTGTAATCCCAGGCTAGCCAGGTGTTTATGCAGGGTATGGATATGTTCTGATATTGTCATGACTGACGTAAATTTTGTTGTAATAAATGTTAGAGAAGAACTAATGACGAATCTGTTAATTGCAACAGCAACTACAAGGAGTGTGGGCGGAGGGCTGGTGGAGGGCCATGGCCGGGTAAATCACTATATTTCTATCATTTTGTTGCATTGTACCTTTCTATTACCCTACAAATATAGTAGACTTTATAGACTACTACCAAATTAATTTTTATAGTATAAACAAAATCTATATCCACTCTCTTAAATATAGACTTAGGTAAAATACCCGTCAAAGTCCGGCCACATCTTATGAAACACAAATTCACAAAACAAAAAATTACCCTGGAAAAGGTTATATTTGTGGGGACTTTTACAGGGTGGATTTGTTTATTGTTCGACCCTGTTCTCTTTTCTTAACGGTAACTAATAAACGCCTTGATAATATGAAATCTTTACAAGACTGCGCCAATGAGCGCATACTTATCATCGACGGTGCCATGGGCACCATGATACAACGCTATCAACTCCAGGAATCTGACTACAGGGGCACCCGCTTTGCTAACTATCCCAGCGATCTTAAAGGCAACAACGACCTCCTGAATCTCACACAGCCTCATATCATTGAAGCCATTCACAAAGAGTACCTGGAAGCAGGCGCTGACATTATTGAAACCAATACTTTCAGCAGCACCTCTATTGCGATGGCCGATTACGATATGCAGGAACTGGCCTATGAGCTGAACGTAGCTGCTGCCACTATTGCCAAAAAAGCAACGGCGGAGTATAACGCCAAAACACCCGACAAGCCTCGTTTTGTAGCAGGCGCTATTGGCCCTATGAACAAAACGTTGTCGCTGTCGCCGGATGTAAATAATCCGGGCTTCCGCTCCGTATACTTCGATGAAGTAGCGGCTGCGTATGAAGAGCAGATCAGAGGCCTCTCTGAAGGCGGAGTAGATATACTGCTGATAGAAACCATTTTTGATACATTGAACTGCAAGGCAGCTATTTACGCCATCAAGAAATACTACCGTGAATCAGGCAAGCCGGAAATACCGGTAATGATTTCCGGCACTATTACAGATGCCTCCGGCAGAACCCTTAGCGGACAAACACTGGAAGCGTTCTATATCTCTGTCATGCATGCCAATCCGTTCTCCATTGGCTTAAACTGCGCCCTGGGTGGACAACAAATGCGTCCTTACGTAGAAGAACTCTCCAACATAGCCAGTTGCTATGTGAGCTGCTACCCTAATGCGGGTTTACCCAATGCCTTTGGTGAATACGATGAGGAGCCGGAAGATACTGCCTGCATCATTGAAGACTTTGCCGCATCGGGCTTTGTTAACGTAGTAGGTGGTTGCTGCGGTACCACACCAGATCATATACGCCACATTGCAGATCATGTGAAACATATCAAACCACGTCTGAAGCCAGTATTAGCCGACACACTGGCCTAATCAACCATGACAGGTTTTCTATTTAAATCCCACTAACAGCAACAATGAGCGAAACTATCATACATAACACAGATATTATCAGTGAACCGAATGTCAACGAAGAACGCAGGGTGATTAAGCCCTTTATGCGTTTGAGCGGACTGGAACCACTGGTAGTAAGACCTGAAACCAACTTTCTTAACGTAGGGGAACGTACCAACGTAACCGGATCCAAGAAATTTGCACGCCTGGTCAGGGAAGGTCTTTACGAAGAAGCCTTGTCCGTAGCCCGTCAACAGGTAGAAAGCGGCGCACAGATCCTGGACGTAAACATGGACGATGCCCTCCTCGATGGAGAGGTGGCCATGTCTACCTACCTGAACCTGCTGGCAGCAGAACCGGATATTTCCCGTATC
>NZ_DATCVJ010000919.1:0-2335 GCF_036566945.1 Chitinophaga sp.
GTTTCCCACAGCTCGACATCAGCTATAAATATAACGACGCCGCCAAAACCGTGACCGTTATTTTACAGCAGATCCAGAAAGAAGCTAAAGTATGGCAGATCCCCATGGCAATTGATATCTATGCTGGTGGTAAAGCCGAAAGACATCAGATCTTCATGGAAAACCGGGTAGACTCCTTTACTTTCTCTTATACTACCCGTCCGGACCTGGTGAATGTAGATGCTGATAAAGTAGTATTAGCCAAGATAGATGATCACCGCGCTTTCAGCACCTACGCTTATCAGTATGCACATGCGCCTAACTATATGGACCGTCACATTGCCATAGATGAAGCAGCAGACGCGCAGGCCACCAATCCTGAAGCAGTAAAACTGTTACAGTTGGCATTGAAAGATAAATACCATGGCTTAAGAACCTACACCATTGGCAAACTGAATATGGCAAACAGTGCTGTGAAAGCAGCTGCCCTTCCGGTTTTACTGGAACTGGCCAAACAGGATCCAAGTTCGCTGGTACGCGCAGCTGCCTTACAGCAACTGGGTGAACTGAAAGATGCACAATATACTTCCCTGTTTGAAGGTGCTACGAAAGATAAATCTTATGGTGTGGAAGCTGCCGGCCTGGAAGGTCTGGCATCACTGGATCTGGATAAAGCTTATGCAATCGCCAAACAAATGGAAGGCGATACCAAAGGCAAGCTGGTAAATGCGATTGCCGGTGTATATGCACGCAAAGGCAATGCTGCCGATGTTGGTTTTGTGGCTACCAAATTTGATGAAACCAGTGGTCAGGACAAGCTGAATGCAGCTTTCGACTATCTTGGCTTCTTATCAAAAGTGAACAATACCGCTGCGGTAACGAAAGGCGTGGATCAGGTAAAAGCCATGACCGCACAGTTCAGCAATCCACAGGTAAGCACCTATATCAGTAACTGGATGCAGGAAATCAGCAAGAGTAAATCCCAGGAAGCAACATCTGTTACTGGTACCAACAGGGATGAGCTGCTGAAGCAATCAGAGTATATGCGTAAGGCTGCTGAAGAAATAAGGAAATCAATTAAAGAGTAAAGCCGCGCGGAGGTTGTCTTACCCAGGATTATACTGATTTAGATGATTTCCCGGATTTTTACTTTTTATGATTTTGAGGATAAAAAGATTAGCGAATACCAGTGCGGTTATCCACATCGGTATTCGCTAATCTTTTTTAATCTTATAAAATCAAAAAAACAAAATCCGGGAAATCATCTAAATCAGTATAATCCTGAACAAAGACAAAAAATCGCTGCACTACAATTCTACTTCTACCAATGCTTTAATCGCGGGATCCCAGCGCCAGGGGGTATCTGCCAACTTTACGCCACCCAGCCAGCGGTGTTCCAGGGAAACATAGTCCAGGTAATTTTCTTCTTCTTCCAATATTTCTCTTCCCAGGCTGGTAATCTTCAGCATCTGATCATGTTCTTCTATCACACCAGCATTCACCATTCTATGGATGAGGATATCCAGTTGAAAATTGCTGAAGCCATATATTTCGAGTTCATCCCAGAAGATCATGTAGAGATCATACCAGCGATAGCTACCCAGTACGAGTCGCAGCAGAAAATAGTGTTCAATGGCATTGAGTCCGGTGTTTACATCCGGAAATCTTTTCAGATGGGCAGTAATGGCTGCCGGCAGGGCAGTTAGATTTCCGGCAGATAGTTTACTGATCGTTTCCAGCACCTGTGGCGTATGGAGACACCAGGCATCCCACACATCAGCGGCCCATATCAGGTCATCGGGCTGCAGCCTGACGCGCTGCTCAAATAATTTGGGAAAGTCTTGTTGCTGTGCCTGATGTGGCAAGTCAACGATACTAATGGGGGGAAGTGTAGGGAGTTTACTGACGATGTAGTGCAGGATAAACAGCATATTTATCTGGCAAAACAGGTCGTATTCAAACCAGAGGATGATTTCATCAGCGGAGGAGCCGGAGAGATCTAACTTCTCCAGCTCCTGTACTACATTGGTATAATAGGTTTGCTTATCTATTCCGTATTGGTATTCGAGGTGTTTGGCGCGACTTTCAAAGAATTCAGTAAGGTCTTTGGTATACTTTACTTTTCCTTCGCACATCATTTCTCTACATACTACAACTTCTCCCGGCACCTCACTTTGCCGGAACAAGGTAAGGATAGCATCTCCATTTAACACATGCAAGTATGACATAAAATAGTTTTCACCTGTTACCAGCTACCACTGGCGCCGCCGCCACCGCCGGATCCTCCTCCGAAGCCACCGAAGCCGCCTCCTCCTGAACCTCCGCCGCCTGACCAGCCACCGCCGCCACCGCTGAA
>NZ_DATCVJ010000920.1:0-5069 GCF_036566945.1 Chitinophaga sp.
AAAAAAGATTAGCGAAGATAAATGCGGATATCCACATTGGTCTTCGCTAATCTTTTTTATTTCTTCTAAAATCAAAAAAGTAAAATCTGGAAAATCATCTAAATCAGTATAATCCTGAGTAAGACAAAAAATCGCACTACAAATCGTAAAACTGTCTCGATCGGTTTATTCGCAGATCCCTCAGGATACCCGCTTTCGGGTTGATGGTAATACTAAACTGCCGGAAGGTACCAAACGGTATCAGGTTAATAGACATCTGCCAACAGTGCAGGTCACGCGAGATATACATGTTCGTATAAGCGATCTGCATATTGGTGAAATCAAAACCACTATTCAATCCGATCTTCCATTTTGGCGTAAGACTAAAATCACCGTTGAAACTAACGTATTGGGTGATACGCTTTACCACACCACCGGAATCCGGGATAACAGTATTGGTATAAGATAAGCTATAGGAAAGATCCACACGCCATGGAATATCAAAATCCACGTACTCGCCAGGATTGTTACGTACCATTGCCAACTGCCGCTGTTGTGCAGCAAAAGCAGCATCGGTACTCTGGGCGTTCTGTATAGAATCTATTGTTTGTTCTTTGTCTTTGCTCTTTTTATCCTTCGACTGGAACGAAGTACTCATGGAAATACTGGCGTTGGTTAGACGACCCAGACTGATCTTCCCTTGCTGCCAAACGTATTTGTCAATGCGGTTACCACGGGCATCAGTCTGATAAGGATCCAGGTTACCACTGGCGGAAATATTCAGTTTGTCGAACAAATTGGTACGGGCATATAAACTGAAAGTCGATAGCTTAAAGGAATCTGCCACCAGGTTATAGCTACCATTGATACCAAATCCATCCAGCAGTTTTATTTTTCGTTCATGGTTGCCAGTAGTATCCTTTTTCGAGAATACCTTCATCTCCAGGTTATTATCCAACCCGAAGTTCAAACCACCAAATGAACCCGGCGCAGGTACGCCAATAATAGCACCATCATATACAGATACCATGGACTTATCCCCTGCATTATTATACTGTAATTCCTTATAGAGGTTAGGGTTCAGATCCGGCCGGTAGCTGGCACTCAACGTAGGACGCATCACGTGGCGAATGGCTTTGATCTTGGAATTTTTGCCAAACGCATACATACCGTATAATGCGGTAGACAACGACATGCTGGTACTAATATCACGCGCGGTAAAGAAACCCGCCTCGTAAGCAGTATCAATTGCGCCATAGGTACCCTGTCCCTGATTAAATTTATTCGGATCCCAGGTACGGTTAAACTTCTTGGTATACCAGTATTCTGTATAGTTAATACCCGGAGATAACGTAAAGGTTTTAAACACCGGGATAGAGAACGAGATCGGAATATTGTGCTGCATGCCGGTTTGCATCGCGTCAAACATGGCCTGCTTACCAAACAGCGAATCTTTAAAATTAGCCTGGTTACGCAGTACGGTATTGTAGGAAACCCCTATTTTTTCATACCATTTGGGGCTGCCTATCAATTCTTTCCGCTGGAAAGGATAAATGGTATTCACCGTAAAGGTTCCATCCGGAAAGGAAATAGATACATCCCCGGTACTAAGGTTCTGAGAATGGTTCAAGCCCATCGTCAGGTTATAAGGCTTACCAATCCAGGTTTTGGAAAACGTAATGGAAGACCCGATGTTATTATTTACACGCGTATTATAATCATACACGTTATACTTATTATAGGAAGATGTACCAAAATTCACTGCCGCTCCGAAATTCACCCCCGGACGGGCCTTGCTGTCCATACTATGGTTCCAGGTAACCCGGAAATCCTTGGAGGTACTGAATTCCGACTTTACTGCCGGATCGCCGAAGCGGGTATTGGCAAAGCTCAGGTTAAGGCCCCCGTTATATCTGTATCGTTTGCGGTAGGTTGGGCTCCCCGTGAGGCTCCAGCTACCATACGAGTATACGTCTCCCCGCATCGTCAGGTCAAAATTGTCGCCCAACCCTATATAATATCCCCCATTTTCCAGTCCGATCCCCTTCTGTTGGTTTACCACATACTGCGGCGGCAAAATACCCGAACGCTGCCCCTGCGTGATAGGAAAAATGGCGAAAGGAATGTACAAAGGAGTAGGAATCCCTTCAATTTCCAGGTTAGCCGGACCGGAAATAACCAGTTTATCAGGGATAACCTTTATTTTGCGGGCCCGGAAGCTGAAATGCGGCGTATCCAGGTTACAGGTGGTATAACCATTTTTAAAGCCGAAGATGGTATTATCCGCTGCTTTTTTGGTCAGTTCACTATGAATGTAACCTTCTCCGTACTGAGACCGGGTATTATAGATCTTTGCCTTCTGGGAAGTAAAATTATAGCGGAGGGTATCCGATTCGAAACTTTGACCGCCGTCGTTCATGACAGGGCCGCCAAACAGTTTACCAGCGGTATCTTTGGCGTTGGTCGCCTCCAGGATACCGGTTTCCTGGTCGAAATTCATTTTTTCGGCAGAAAGGTCAATGGTTTTGTATTTTGTGTTGGCAGTACCATACAAATAAAAGCGTTTATCAGGCACCATCAGGATAATAGAATCCTTCGCTTTATAATTAACTGGCGCATCCAGCGTGTCTTTTGATATCTTTGGAACAAACAAGGTATCGACTGTCACCGATCCGCTGGTATCCGTTCCTTTTGACAACACACTGGTATCCACCACGGCAGGTGGATTAACAGCAGCTGGTTTGGTTTTACCGGTATCTTTCCGGATCACAGGGACTGTATCTGCCAAACTTTTGTTAAAAAACGATGCAGCGTGTGGCCTGGGGCCTGCTACTGCATCTATAATAAAGGGAATGGCAATGAACATACCGGCAAAAACCAGGTATGTATGTCGAAAAAACTTTTTATAATTATTTTTGTAGCTATTGTTCATGTGCTATGGCGGCCACAAACCTACAAGATTTTATACAATTTATTACAAATGGTAACTTGTAATGTTTGAGAACTGATATATAGAAAGGTGGTGTAAACGCGCTTGGAGCAAGACAATGATTAATTTAACAGATAAACTTATTTTTTTATTTTTTGTGATAAACAGCACCCATTAAAATGAGAATCATGCGCTGGAACCGATTTTGGATTTTAGGACTGGGAACACTATTCACCTGTACCTTTTTTATTCAGGCCAAAAATAATCCCGTTTCTACTAAACAGGATAAGCCTATACGAACGATTGTGATTGATGCCGGCCACGGCGGTACAGATCCCGGAGCCAAAGGTAGCTACTCTACCGAAAAACAGGTAACCCTCGAAGTAGCCCTGAAACTGGGAAAGATCCTGGAAGAAAACATGCCCGATGTAAAGGTAGTGTATACACGAAAAAGTGACAGATTTGACGATCCCCGCGTAAAAGCCCAGATCGCCAACGACAACAAAGGAGAACTGTTCGTGTCTATCCACTGTAATTCAACTGGTAAGATCCGTAAAGTAGTGGATTATAAAACCGTATACCGTAAAAAAGGAAAGAAGAAAATTGCCGTTAAACAACCGGTGTATGCCTACTACCCCAGCAATGCCAAAGGCACGGAAACGTATATATGGGCCACCAGCAAGAACAATGCTAAAATGGAATCCCTCAAACAAAATTCCGTTATCGTACTGGATGACAACTCAGAAGAAAGCAAACAACTGCTGGGAGATGATCCGGAAACATTCATCCTGCTCAATACCCTGCGAAACTCCTACTTCGACCAGAGCCTACGCCTCTCTACCCTTATTGAAGACGAATTTACCCGGGTAGGACGTATCAGCCGCGGCGCAAGACAAAGAAATGAAAAAGGTATCTGGGTACTTTCCGCCACTGCCATGCCCAGCGTATTGGTGGAACTTGGATTTATCAGCAACCCCGAAGAAGAAGACTACCTCAACTCCGGCAATGGACAACAGGAACTGGCCAATTGTATCTATAAAGCGATTAAGCGTTACCGTGATGAACTCGACAGGTTCACCAACAACCGCAATTCACAGCCAGCTACCACCAGCATCTCTTCTAAAAACAACAATACACATGCTTACCTGAAATCAGGAAAAAGCAGCGATGGCAAGCCTGTCAACCCACAACAGGATGACCGCTATTGTGTACAACTGCTGATCACAGATAAATTTTATAAACCAGGAGCTTCCATTTTCAGGAAGCTCCATGGTGATATCAACCGCCAACAGATTGTGATGAATAAAAAAAAACTAAACAAATATATGTGGGGGCGTTTCAAAACAGATCAACAAGCCTCGGGGGCCCTGCGTAAGGCCCGTAAACTGGGATTTAAAGACGCTTTTGTTACCTCCTGCTAATCTTCCCCACTCCCCCCGATACCCCTCTATTCTTTCCCCCCTTTCCTCTTTTTTATTACTAACATTTTTACACGATCACTTCCCGTGCATCCTTTTTGATTATTTTTGCGTGAACGTATACGAATCTCATGCTCAAATTATCTAATGAAACCAAAGTTGGTGTATTAACGGTGCTGGGTATAACCTTACTTGTGCTGGGCTTTAATTTATTGAAGGGAAAGAGCCTTTTTTCACATAATAAAACCATTTATGCTGTTTATAAGCAGGTAAACGGTTTACAACCGGCCAACGCCGTACAGGTGAACGGCTTAGTGGTGGGTAATGTAGCTAACCTGGAAGTAATGGATAAAGATGCCTCCAGGATCCTGGTAGCCATCACCATTACCAAAAAGATTGACATCCCACGCAACTCTGTTGCCCGCATCAGCAGCGACCTGCTGGGTACCAAAACAGTACAACTCGACCTGGGTAACGCCAGCGAATATCTGAAAAGTGGTGATACCATCTACGCCGCAGTAGACGGCTCCATGACAGATGCGCTGAAAGAACAGCTGAACCCACTGGTAAAAAAACTGGAAGGCACCCTCTCCAATATCGATTCTGTATTGATGGCTGTAAATGCCATCCTGGACACTACCGCGAAAGGCAACCTGCAGGATGCTATCCGCAACCTGAATACCACCATGCGCAATTTCACGCATACCTCTGCATCCCTGAATGGTATGCTGGACCCTAACAAT
>NZ_DATCVJ010000921.1:0-7545 GCF_036566945.1 Chitinophaga sp.
CCCCCTTTTAACTTTTTATAAAAAATCTTATTATCCTATAGGATTTGTAGACTATAAGATATATTTTTGTCCCGGTCAATGAAAGAACACAGCACCAACATTACTTCCAGCTGATTAAAGCTATCAAACTAACATAAATAACTGAATGAAAAAGCTTTCACTTTTCATGTATGGCATTGCCATGCTATTATCTTTTACTGCCCGGGCCCAGCAACCGCCGAAAATTACAGGACAGATAAAATCAGGTAAGGGCGAACAACTACCAGGTATTAATATCCTCGTTAAACATTCCAGGGCAGGCACAGTAACAGATGGGCAGGGCCGCTACGCCATTAACGTGGCGCCGGGAGATACCCTCGTGGTCACCGGTATCGGATTTAAAAAACAGGAGGTACCGGTGAATGGCCGCGAGCATATAGACCTGCGCTTGTCTGACGATGAAACGGCATTGGGAGAAGTAGTGGTAGTGGGCTACGGCACACAAAAGAAAAGTGATCTGACCAACGCGGTATCACAAATCAAAGGCGCCGATATTACCCGGCGGCCCGTATCAAATATTCAGCAATCGCTGCAAGGCATTGCTCCCGGCGTGACCGTACTCGACAGAGGCGGCGCTCCCGGCGCTTCTGCGGCTACCATCCGGGTGAGAGGGATTACTACCTTCAACATCAACAACAGCAGCACCAGCGGATACGACCTCGGTAAAAATGATGCACTCGTGATCGTGGATGGGATAGAGCAACAAATGGCTTATCTCAACCCGGAAGATATTGAATCCCTTTCGGTCCTGAAAGATGCCGCTTCCACGGCTATCTATGGCTCCCGCGCTACTAACGGCGTTATTTTAATTACCACCAAAAGAGCAAAAGCCGGCAAGGTGACCGTGAACTATAACGGTTATTACGCCTGGCAGCAAAGCATTAACAAACCTGAAATGATGGATATTGAATCCTATATGCGCGAACAGGTGGTGGCGTATACCAACGCCGGCGTAGCCGTGCCGGCAAGGTTTACAGAAGCATCTATTCAGCAATACGTGAACGCTACCGACAGGTACAAATATCCTTTACCCAATACCTGGTTTCAAACCATGCTGAGAACAGCGCCTCAACAGAGTCATAATTTATCACTCGCGGGTGGCAACGATGTGGTGAAAACCAGGATGAGCGTGCGTTACCAGGATCAGCAGGGCATCGTAAAAAATTACGGTAACCAGCTCAGTGAAGTCCGGTTGAATACCGACTACGTTCCCATCAACAGCCGTTTCCACTTTGGCGGTGATATCCACTATCAGAATAATGCTTCCAATGCCCCGTCTGTAGCACCTTTTAATAATATGCTGCATGGCTCACTCTGGGCGGTACCCAAATATCCCGATGGCACCTATGGCTTAAGTACACAGGGTAACAACCCTTTGATGTTTGATGAAATTGGTGGCTTATCCAAACAAACAATAGATTATTTTAACGGCAATGTAAAGGGAGATGTGGAACTGCTGAGGGGCCTGCGTTTCTCCACCCAGTTCGGCGCCCGTGTCATATACACCCAGCAGAAGAATTTTGTGAACGCCTATACGAACACCGATGTAAATACCAACATCACCAAAACGGTGGCGAACAACTCGCTGACAGAAGTACGCAATAACCTGCGCGAATATACGTGGAACAACCTGCTCACCTACGACCGTTCCTTTGGGAAGCACGACCTGAAAGCATTGGCAGGATATTCACAGATCAGCAATAAACAAACATTTCTGACGGCTTACCGCGAACGTTTTTATAACAACGACATCACCTCCATCGGACAGGGTGCGAATGATGGCACCAAAAGCAATAGCGGCAGCGATGCAGCTTATGGCCTGCGTTCCTACTTTGGCAGAATCAACTATGCCTACGCCGGAAAATACCTGCTGGAAGTAAACGGCCGTTACGATGGCTCTTCCCGTTTCGCCGACAATAAACGCTATAGCTTCTTTCCTTCTTTCTCCGCCGGATGGCGCATTTCACAGGAAAATTTCTTTGCCTCCTTACTGCCGGTGGTCAATGACCTGAAGCTGAGAGGTTCCTATGGGACTACTGGTAATCAGTCGGTAGACCTGTACAGTTATTATGATGCGCTCACCGCTACCAGTTACACTTTTAACGGTGTGCCGGTGCAGGGCTATCGTCAAACAACACTGGCCAATACAGATTTGGGATGGGAAAGTACCACGCAGCTGGACCTTGGTCTGGATGCAGCATTCCTGGACAAACGTTTGACGCTGACCGCAGATTACTACCGCAAGCTGACTTCTGATATCCTGCTGAACCTCGATATTCCCGCTACCGTAGGATTAAACGCACCACCGCAAAATGCCGGCGCCGTGGAAAATAAAGGCGTAGAAATAGCCGTGAATTACAGCAGCAAACAAACCGGTAAAGTGCGTTATAATATAGGCGCCAACGTTAGTTACAACGAAAACAAGGTGACCGACCTGAAAGGAACAGGCCCTTATATTACTGGTTCAGATATTGATCCCCGTTATATTATCAAAACAGGGCTGCCTATTAATACACTCTGGGGATACCAGACGGATGGCCTGTTTCAGACCCAGGAAGAAATTAATAAGTATCCTACGCTCGCCGCCAATACCAAACCCGGTGACGTGAAGTATGTAGACCGTAACAACGATGGTAAAATAGATGCCAACGATATGACGAACATCGGGGTATCTTTTCCAAAGTATACTTTTGGGTTGAACGCCGGTATTCAATATCATAACTTTGAGCTGAACATCCTGATCCAGGGCGCTGCCAAAGTAGATACCCGCTTATCCGGTGCGCTCGCGGAAATGGGTGACCAGGAAGGGTTCACGCATAAAATTTACACCAACAATTACTGGACGCCGGAAAATACCAATGCCCGTTTTCCAAGACCCATCAAATACGATTTGCGTAACGTGGCGACCTCCGACCGCCTGGTAATAGATGGTTCTTACCTGCGATTGAAAAATATACAGCTGGCGTATCATGTGCCGGCAGCAGTGAGCAAACGGGTCTTCCTCAGCAATGCCAGAATTTATGCATCTGCTACCAACCTGTTCACCATTTCCAAACTCAATGAATGGAACCTGGATCCCGAAGCGGAATCCGGCAGGGCAGTCTACTACCCGCAAACTTCGCTGTACACCGTTGGTATTAACCTGCAGTTTTAATGCTGTGCAAAAATGAATTGTTATGAACTTAATCAATAGAAGTATTTTTCTTTTTCTCCTGACCGCACTGGCAGCCTGCAATAAGAACCTGCTGGATACCACACCTACTGACAGACTGGCCGTGAACGTCTTCTGGAAAACAGAAGCCGATGCTAAGCTCGCGGTAAATGCGCTGTACCTGGACCTCGACAGTACCAACATCCTGGCATTGGATGCACTCACAGATATTGGGCATACCAACCAAAATTTTGACGTACAGGCATACGTGGAACTGGGCACCTACGATCAGTCCAGTGCCAAAGTATACGGAGAATGGAAGAGCGCCTATAAAGGCATTCATGCAGCCAATTATTTCCTCGAAAATGTAGATAAGGTAACCACTGTTACACCGGCGCTGATTAACCAGTTTAAAGGAGAAGCCAAAACATTACGTGCTTACCAGTACATTAAACTGGCAGGATTGTATGGAGATGTACCACTGGTAACTACCTCCATTACCCTGGAGCAATCGCGGACCCTGAAAAGAACACCAGTGTCTGAGATCTATGATTTCATCGACAAAGAACTCACCGATGCTGCCGCCCTGTTGCCCGCTACTTACACCGCCGCTGCCGACAAAGGCCGTATTGCCCGCGGCGCCGCCTGGGCATTAAAAGCCCGCGCCGATTTATTTGCTGGCCGCTACCAGCTGGCCGTTGATGCAGCAACGGAAGTTAACGGCCTCGGCTACACGCTGTACGACAGCTACCAGAAATTATTCAGCTATGCCGCAGAAAATAATAAGGAAGTGATCCTGGATAAACAGTTCATCAAGGACAACTATCCCAACAATATATTCGCCATATTAGCGCCGTATAGCCAAAAAAATGGTAACAGCTCCTATGTACCTACCAAAGTACTGGCAGATACTTACCAGACCAGCACCGGCAAAAAAATCAACAGCAGCGGCAGTAATTTTGATCCGGCACATCCTTACGACAACCGCGATCCTCGCTTGCGATACAGTTTGTTCGTAGACGGTGATGCATTACCTTCCGGGCTCATCTTTCACCCGGCGCCCAACAGCGGCACCGCAGATGCTATTGGCAGTACCTACATTGCCTCTACTACCGGTTATAATCTGAAAAAATATATCAACCCGGAAGATTATGTGAATCCCGGCAACTGCGGAATTAACATCATCCTGCTGCGCTATGCAGAAGTATTGCTCACCTATGCAGAAGCAAAAATAGAATTGAACCAGCTGGATCAAACCGTGTACAACGCCATCAATGCTGTACGGCAAAGGGCCGACGTAAACATGCCCGCATTGCCGGCAGGGCTTACCCAAAGCCAGTTGCGGGACGCGGTGAGGTATGAACGTACCGTGGAACTGGCCTTTGAAGGGCAGCGCCTCTATGATATCCGTCGCTGGAAAACAGCCGAAACCGTGATGAATGGGCCGGTATATGGGATTACCTGGAATAACAACGGACAACTTACCACGGTGCAGGTAGTATCTTTTAATCGTGCATTTGATAAGTCCAGACATTATCTTTGGCCCGTGCCGCAAAAAGAGCGGGACCTGGATCCGGCATTGTCACAAAATCCAAACTGGTAATTGTTATTTATGAAGAAATATTTCTATTGTTTACTGGCTGTGCTTTTCATCGCCAGTATGCCCGGGGCGTATGCGCAACAGCGCCCTAACATCATTTTTGTGCTCACAGATGATATGGGTTACAGTGACCTGAGTTGCTATGGTAATCCACAGATCCGCACGCCTTTCCTCGACCACGTAGCTGATCAGGGCGTAAAGGCCACCGGCTATATGGTAACGTCGCCTTCCTGCACGCCTTCACGGGTGAGCTTATTAACCGGACGTTATCCTACCCGCTCACAACTTAATTTTCCCATCCCGCCGGGATATAAAATCGGGCTGCCGGATGAAGATGTAACGATTGCAGAAATGCTGAAAGGAGTGGGGTATAATACCTGTATGATAGGCAAGTGGCACCTGGGAGATATTCAGCCGTATAACTTCCCGGTAGCGCAGGGATTTGATCATTACTTTGGTTTGCTGTATAGTCATGATTACCGTTCTCCGTATGTAAAGACAGATACCGTATTGAAAATTTACCGCGACAGAACACCCGAAATTTTCCGGCCGGCAGATACTTCTTTAACGGAACTGTATACCAAAGAAGCCATCAAATATGTGCAACAGCAAAAGAAAGACAAGCCTTTCTTTTTATACCTGGCGCATAATATGCCACACCTGCCGGTGGCTGCCGCCAAAAAATTCAGGGGCCATTCTGCCGGTGGATTGTATGGAGATGTGATTGAAGAGATAGATGCTAACCTGGCGCTGCTCTGGAAAGCACTGGAGAAACAGGGGCTGGCAGATAATACTATTTTCATTTTCAGCAGTGATAACGGTCCCTGGATCGATTACCCGGCGCGTATGTCGTCTGATGGCGTGATTAAGCCCTGGGATGTAGGCAGCACCGGTATTTTCCGTGGTAAGAAAGGAGAAACCTATGAAGGTGGACACCGTGTACCTTTTATTGTATACTGGAAGAATCATGTGCCGGCAGGTAAAACCATCACCGATGCATTTACCAGCATGGACGTATTGCCCACACTCGCCCAATGGACGAAAGCGCCCCTGCCCGCCGGCAGAACGCTGGACGGCGAATCGGTGGCGGCACTGCTCAGCGGGCAACAGGAACATGTGGCACACCAGCCTATTTACTATGTGAACAACGGTACGCCGGAAGCCATCCGGGTGGGCGACTGGAAGTTGAGACGAATAGTAGATAAAGCATCTGGTGCAAAAAATATCGAATTATTTAACCTGCAATGGGATGTACGCGAACGCAGCAACCTGGCATCGGAATATCCGGATAAGGTGAGTTCCCTGGAACAGCTGCTGGATCAGTATGCCGGCAATGCAGCGAATTAAGATACAGCCCCTCCCGTTATCGTATTGATGAGGGAGACTTCCCTTAAAAAGCAAGGCCGTCTCACATAGATGAGACGGCCTAGCTTTTTAAATATGTTCCTGCTTACACTTTCTCCAAACGGAGATCTATACGTTTATCTTTCTTGAAATATTCCAGGATCATTACAGAACCTGGTTTTGCAGGGAATACTTTCATTTTGCTGGCTTTTGATTTCAGCTGTATTTTGTCCTGTGTAAATTTGGTGCCGTTAAACCGGATCGTGTTAAACGTTTGCCCTTTGTAATCACTGTCTTTTACATAATCACTGAAGCAAACGGAAAAATTGGTATTATCATCATCTCCGGTAGTAAAATCATAATCGAAAGCACCAATGCTTTTCAGGTACATGGCAATCAGATGCTGGCTGTTGAAATCGCTGATGGAGCTGTTAGTAGCGGTGTTGTTTGTTTTGTCGTAGATTTTGGCGCCTGTTATTTTGAAATTGCTATCAAAGGTCATTATCACCATATCTGTTACCACTATTTTAGTTACACCAATATTATTGTTGGCGCCTGCGGCGGTGCTCAGTACTTTCAGGGCCATGCCACCTGCGCTGGCCTGACGTTTATAGCCTTCACCCACTACGTAGAAATTGCCGTTGGCCGCCTGTATCATGTTGTGGATAAACAGATAACCTACGTTGTCAATTTTTCCTTTGCTGGTAGCATGTATATATTTGGCGAAATCTTTCTCCCAGCTATTGTAGGCTTTGGAGATTATTTTTCCGTCTGTACTCATCACATAAATGGCCATTCCTTTACTGGCATCTTTGCCTACGCTGGCATCTTTATCGAAATAGGTACCGGCGATAATAAAATTACCAGTGCTTTTCTGCATGCTGATGGTGGAAGGCAATAACAAAAATTCATCGTCATCACCATCAATGTCAAATACTTTTTTCTTCGTAACAAAGTTGATACCCACAATATGCGAAGAAATCTTATGACTCATCAGGCGTTTTCTTTTCATTACCTGCAGAATGATCAGGCTGTCGGTGTTGCCAAGGTATTCTGCCGCAGCAAATTTTTCTTCATCATCCTGGGGAATATATTTCCAGAATCCTTTTTTATCGGATCCAAAAAAATCTACTTCATAGGTGCGATCTTTACCATCTCTCACCGGCATTACAGATACGTATCCCTGGGTACCTACATCAAATACGTTCTGATTGGTTCCTTCGTCTGTATGCAGCGTTGTATAGGCCTGCATCAGTTGCTCTGTTTTACGGCTATACTCATTGGTATACGTGTAAAGGAGTTTTCCTTCCAATGAATATATTTTCATGGTCAGCTGTCTTTCTTTTTCATCCTGAAAAAGAAAAGACAAGGTGCCGCCGTTATAGGCCGCTTCGAGCAGATTTACCTTTTT
>NZ_DATCVJ010000922.1:0-6838 GCF_036566945.1 Chitinophaga sp.
CAATTATTTATATGCCAACGAAAGCAAGCCGGATAAAGGCATGCAGATAAAAGCTTTTTTTGATCCGCACAGCGCCACCTATCTGGGTGGCCATAAAAATATTTACCAGGGGATAGCTGCACATAGCTATTTCACTACTTCGCCAATGGATACGGCTACCACTATACGAAAAAAAGTGCTGGCCGCCTTGAATGGACTGGAGTACTGGCAATCAGAATATTGCATTCTGGGCAACAATGCCGGAGAAATGGAAGGTGGAAAAGTAGACCTGGGTATGGATGCAGCGCTGTACATGGCGCGGGTCATCCACACCGATCTTACAGTAGCCAATGCCTCGGCCTGGCAATGGTGGCTGGCGGTGTCGCCCTATGATTATAAAGATGGACTCATTTACGTAGATAAAAATAAAACCGACGGGCAAATACATGATACCAAAATGTTGTGGGTGTTAGGTAACTACAGCCGCTTTGTAAGACCCGGTGCTAAAAGGGTTTCGGCGGAACTGAACGATAGTGCTGCGATGAAAAACATCCTGGTATCTGCCTATAAAAATACCGACAACCTCGTGGATATTGTTGTGATTAACAGCGGTACCAATGCCACCACCCTTGCTATTCAATGCAAGGAGCTGCGTAACAAAACACTACGCAGCTATACCACCAATGCACAGGGAAACCTGCAGCCCGGTTATGTTTCCGGCAACACATTGTCTGTGCCACCCAGATCCGTAGTAACATTGACAGGAAAAATAAATAAGTAATGAAAAAAATTAGTGTTGTTATTTTAATGCTGTTATGCTGTTTCCAGTTAAAAGCGCAGCATACCTTTCAGTTAGGTGATTCCGCCTTTCTGCTGGATGGGAAACCCTTCCAGATGATTTCCGGCGAGATCCACTACCTGCGGGTACCTCGTGAGTCGTGGCGCGACCGGATCAGGATGGCCAAAGCGATGGGACTGAATACCATTGGCACCTATGTATTCTGGAATATGCATGAACCAGAACAGGGCCACTATGATTTTTCGGGCAACAATGATGTAGCGGCTTTTGTGAAAATAGCACAGGAAGAAGGAATGTGGATTATATTACGCCCCAGCCCCTATGCCTGCGCTGAGTGGGAGTTTGGCGGCTATCCCTACTGGTTGCAGAATAAAAAAGGACTGGTAGTAAGAAGTAAAGAACCACAGTATTTATCTGCCTATAATAATTATATTAAAGCAGTAGGTAAACAACTATCAGCATTACAGATCAATCATGGTGGCAACATCCTGATGGTGCAGATAGAAAATGAATATGGTTCTTATTCCAATGATAAAGACTACCTGGAAATAAATCGCAAAATGTTTGTGGATGCGGGCTTCGACGGATTACTCTATACCTGCGATCCGGCTGCAGATGTAGCGAAAGGACATTTGCCGGGATTGTTACCCGCGGTAAATGGTGAAGATGATCCGGTAAAAGTAAAACAGCTGGTGAGAGATAACCACAATGGCAAAGGTCCTTTCTACATTGCAGAATGGTACCCAGCCTGGTTTGATTCCTGGGGAGAAAAACATCATACTGTTCCTTATGAAAAGTACCTGGACAGACTGGATCGCGTACTGGCAGCAGGCATTTCCATTAACATGTACATGTTTCATGGCGGTACCTCCAGGGGCTATATGAATGGTGCCAACTGGGACGGATATGGTCCGTATCAACCACAGGTCAGCAGCTACGATTATGATGCGCCACTGGATGAAGCAGGCAATGCCACGCCGAAATTTATGAAGTTCAGAGAAGTGATTGCAAAGCATTTACCAGCCGGACAAACCTTGCCGGAAGTACCTGCGAAAAAACCTGTGATCACTACACCATTGATTACGTTTAGCCGTAGCAGTGGTTTATTGAATACATTGCCCGCAGCGATTAAAAGCGTAGATCCGTTAACGTTTGAAAATCTGCAACAGGCGTATGGATATGTATTGTATCGTACTACCGTTACCGGTGGCAAGGAGGCTTTGCTGAAAATCAAAGATCTCCGCGACTATGGCCTGGTATTTATCAACGGCAAAAGAGCCGCCATACTGGACAGGCGCCTGGCGCAGGACAGTGCAGTAGTAACGCTTCCGGCGGGTAGGGTAACACTGGAGATACTGGTGGAGAACCTGGGACGCATCAATTTTGGTCATTATCTCCTGAAAAATAATAAAGGCATTACCGGCGAGGTATTACTCAATGGTCAGGCGATACACCAATGGCAACAATTTAAGCTGCCATACGCTCAACAACCTGTTGTAAAAGCAGGCCCAGTGGCCGCTGATGCACCGGTATTAAAAGAGGGCAGCTTTGTACTGAGCAGCGTAGGCGATACTTATCTGGACATGACAAATTGGGGCAAAGGAGTGGTATGGATTAATGGCCATCACCTGGGCAGATACTGGCAGGTAGGTCCGCAGCAAACCTTATATGTACCGGCAGAATGGCTGAAAAAGGGCAGTAATAAAGTTACCGTGCTGGAAATGATTAAGCCTGATGTGAATACGCTACAGGGATTAGATCATCCGATCCTGGACGTATTACAGTAATACAAGAAAAGTTTGCAAAAGCTATTGGGGCGGATATTCCGTTTCAATAGCTTTTGTTTTACGGTCAATACGGGCTTTCGAATACAACCAACCCCCAAAAGTGCTACCATTGCGATTGGAGCGATTTTTGTTATTTTTATTATCATTACTGTACCGTTTATTTGTAGCCGATCATCCCGTAATTGCCCGATATGAAAAAATTTATCCTGTTAACCATTGCCTGTCTCGCTGGTATTACCACTTTTTCACAAAGCCTTATGCATGCGGTGGGTTTGTCCACCTACATTGATCATACTTCCGGACTGGGAAGCATTGTCAGCGTTGCTTTTACTTACTCTCCCCGTTTTAACCTGATGGAAACGCCTAAGATGTCGGTATCGGTAGGTATTCCATTGAGTGTGGGCGGTTCCGGTGGTGGCGGTGGCTCCAGCTCCGAAGGCTATTACATTGGGGATGACTACTATTATTATGATGGAGATGATTATACCGGCCCTGAAACCAAAGGGAGATGGATGGTGGATATTCCGGTGATTATTAACCTGAATTACGGCGGACTATCTTCCAGGATCAATCAAAATAAATTCGGATTTTTTGTGGGCGGCGGCTTTGGTTATCACTACGGCCCCGTGAATCTGAAGCGTATCGATGGTAACGGCAACCACTATACGGATTCTACCTCTCAAAGCTCATATGGGCCCACAGGCAATGTGGGACTGCGGATCAAGCTATCTAAGCGCACCCACGAAGGCATAGACATCAAGCTGTCTTACATGAAAAGTGTGAGCAAGAAACAGCCCGATATCTATGGCCTTACCGTGATGTATGCTTTTTAATGAGGGAGGTTAATCGCTACTCTTGCAAAATAAAAAGAGCCCAGTGATCCCATTTGCACGGAGGCATATTTAAACACACCGAAATAACTATTATCATACACCTGTTTATCCGGGAAAACATCCAGGATATTATTGGCACCGATAGTAATCACCACTGGTTTTAAAGTATAGCTGAGCGACAGGTCTGTTACCACTTTCCCTTTATGTACCTGCACTTCTCCGAAAGGAAAACTATTGCGCGACACTTCTCCGAAATACACATTCCGTAACAAAACACTGAACTTTTTATAGCCATAGGTGAGCGATAAATTAGCTTTCACCCTGGGGGTACCTTCTGTAATCAGGATACTGTCGTTGGGCGAAAAAAAGATCTGTTCCTGGCCTTTTAATTCCGCTGGAATATGCAGATCACCGGTGATTTTATTTTTGTTGTAGTTGAAGCCCAGTGAAGCATTAAAGCTATGTGGCCCTGCATGGAGGTTGTAATCTGCTACCACGTCTATACCAGCAGTACGGGTATCAATACCATTGCTGAAAAAGCGGGCGGAGGTGGCTCCCAGCCGATTGATGATCTCTTGTATGGCTGGTACCGGATCGCCGTTTGCATCAAAGCCGAAGCTGCCGGTAAGAACAATCCTGTTTTTAATATTCGTGAGATAACCGTCCACAGAAATGCTGAAGTTACGTGCTGCCTGTGCGGTGAAACCAAGGCTGTAGTTGACAGATGTTTCCTGCTTTAGTTTTGGAATACCTAAAGCTTTGGCGACGTTACTCTGATTGGTAAAAAATCCGGATTGTCCGAGGGTATTGTCTGGCAAAATATCTGTGCTTAATGCACTGAAATATTGCTGGTGCAAAGAAGGAGCGCGGAAACCATTGCTCACGGCGCCCCGTACGTTAAACAGGTCTGATATTTTGTAGCGGGTGGCCAGCTTGCCGCTGAGTGCAGTTCCGAAGTCGCTGTAATGTTCCAAACGCGCCGCTGCGCTGACTAACCATTTAGAAGTCACATCCAGTTCTCCGTCAACATAAATACCTGTATTATTCCTGTTTTTGTGAATCACATTTTGCGGGGAGAAACCGGTAAAAGATTGTGACCCACCTGCGAGGCCGGAAGGATTGGTGACCGTGCCATCGGGGTTGGTGACCAGGGCATAATTTTTCCAGGATGCTTCTTCTCCTTCCCGGATACGGTAATCGTCTATCCTGAATTCTGCGCCAAAGGCCAGGTTAAAGCCTGCGGCCACTTGTGTAAACCGTCTGCTAAAATCGAGGTTGGTAGTGTTTTGCAGGAATTCATGTCCACCGGCCTTAAACTCCGTTGGAGACATACTTTCCAGGGATGCATTCACCGTATGATCTACCCGGTAATCGAAGCGGTTATCGCCCAGGGTATTGCTCAGGTCTGCCTGCCAGGCGCCCAGCTTATGTTTCAGGCCCAATGCTATAGAACGATCGTGGATGCGGGAATCTGTTGTTGGCTGAAAGCCGTCGCGGAAAATGCTATATACATTCACGGTAGGATCGCTGGGCAGGCGCCGGAAGCCAAAGCCCTGTCCCTGCCGGTAGCTGTAGCCACCGAAAGAATAGAATTCACTTTTGCCATTCTTAAAGGGCAGTGATAAGTTATAGAAAACACCGCCATTTTTTATTTGTGCATCACCGATCTGGAAATTGAAATCATCTCTTTTCAATCCTTTTTGTTTGAGCATATCATCGTCGTACTTCCGGGAAGCGGCAGGATCGTCGGTAAAGTCGTACGCAAAGAAGTTACCGATGGCAGACTGATCGAAGATGATCAGGTTATTATTTTGTGCCCGGGTAGTTTTGCCCCGCTGATATGCTTCTCCGGAGATATTGAGATAGCCGCCCTGTTTGCCCAGGCCGGTGCCATAGTTGAGACTTAGCTGTCCCAGACCTCCATCACCGCGGGAAGTAACGCCACCGGTGAGGGCGGCAAACAACTGATGGGTATTTTGTTTCAGCACAATGTTGATTACACCGGCAATCGCATCAGAGCCGTATTGGGCGGAAGCGCCGTCGCGCAGTACTTCTACGCGATCGATCGCCGAAGCCGGTATGGCATTCAGGTCGGTACCTACGGAGCCATTGCCTACGGTGCCCTGGTTATTGACCAGCGAAGTAGTATGACGACGTTTTCCATTAATCAGTACCAACAACTGATCTGGTCCTAATCCACGGATACTGGCAGGATCAATATGCTCACTTCCATCTGAGGAAGATTGCCTGTTGGAGTTGAAAGAAGGTGAAATATATTGCAGCAGCTGATTCAGATCGTTTTGCGGGGCGAGGATCTGTAATTTAGAGATGAGAAACACATCTACCGGCGCCACGGTATTCAGGCGGGTACGGCCGCTGCTGCGGGTACCCACTGTTACGACTTCATTCAGCGTACGCACTGCAGGGGCAGGAATCGTATCTGCCGCTTTTTGGGCATGTGCAAAAGTGCTGATCAGTGCAAGAAAAGAGGCAGGGATTAAAATTTTTATCATCAGCTGTTGGTTATTATTTGCGTGAAACGGTTACTTCTACACTCCATTCACTTCCACTTCCAATATGATGAGTAGCCGCAAAATTGCCCTGGTTGAGGGCAAACGACAATTGCATCAGGCTATTCAGGTAGCTCAGTGGCTGACCTTCTGCAACGGCGCCAAAAGTTTGGCTGTAGGGAGCGTTGACTTCATATACTTTTTTCCCATTATGGAAAAAAGTAGCATGGAGTACATCTCCATATTTTAGTTGCAGCTGATTGATCAGGTCTGCGGTGATATTAGTCCAGATGTTACCGTATTGCACATCCAGGATAGAGATGTTGCCTTTCAGCTTTCCACCTTCCAGTGCAGCCGCCTGGTAAGGGATGCTGACCACCTGTTTAGGCAATTCCGGACCTACCTGTTCGTAGTTGATCGTACCGGCTGCCAATCTTGCTCCCGTGTAGGCATATACATCCCTGCCATGAAAGGTGTATGATTTCTGGGAGTCTTTACGGCGGTTCACCGCTTCATCGATTTCCCGTATTTCAGCGATGCCGAGTGATTTAGCAACGAGGGTTAGGGTGCCATTGTCGGGCGTTACGATAAACTGGCCGGTATTTGTTTTCAGCACTACCGACTTACGGCTGGTGCCTACGCCGGGATCTACTACAGATACAAACACGGTTCCGGCAGGCCAGTAGGGAACAGTTTGTTCCAGGCGATAAGCTGCTTCCCAGATGTTGTAGGCAGGAATTTCATGTGTGAGGTCATAGAGTTTCAGGTCTGGTGAAACGCCGGAAGCCACGCCTTTCATGGCGGATACGGCACCATCTTTCAGACCGAAGTCGGATTGAAAGACCACAATTTTGTTTTGAGCAAATCCATAGCTGCCAATAAAAACGAGTACGAGGCAGCTGATAAAGTGGTGTAATTGTTTTCTCATGG
>NZ_DATCVJ010000923.1:0-1698 GCF_036566945.1 Chitinophaga sp.
ATTAAAAACCACGATAAACCACTGGCCAGAGAGCATGGCGCCCACTGGCTGGAGCTGCACGAAATACCTACGCTGATTTTCGACCATGGCAAAATGATTGAAGATGCACTGGCAGCGCTCCGCAATAATGCACAATTCCATCCTATTGGTTTTGAACTGTTGCCGGAGAAATTTACGCTCTCACAATTAAGAAGTCTCTACGAAGAAATTTATCAGAAAACACTCGATAAACGCAATTTCCGCAAAAAGATATTATCCCTGGATGTAATGGAAAAGCTGGAAGAAAAAGATAAAACCTCTTCCAAAAAAGGTGCACACCTGTACCGCTTCGATCCGGAGAAATATGAAGCGCTGAAACGCAAAGGATTGGTGTTTGAAATCTAGGATTTCAAAATGAACAAAATGGATGGCAGTCCGCACCGTAAATAAAACTACTTTGCGGCCTGTTGATTCCCATTTATGGTATGGATGCGCCATGCAGGCCTCTGTTGCCTGCTATTCCTTTCAAAAACATTGTGCGGGCAGCATAATGATATTACAGCAATTAAGCATGCGTTGTCCGGGATGTCGGATAGCACAAAGTATGTAGATGCCTTAAACCGGCTCTCCTTCCTGTACATTCCCTGTCAGCTGGATAGCAGTGGCAGATATGCGAAAACAGCTAATGATATCGCCAACAGGATTCATTACAACAAAGGTCACCGGGACGCATTGCTTGGCCTGGGCCGGTATTATTCCCTGCGTCCACATCATTACCTGTCTTTTTTATTTTATGATAATGCCCTGACGGCCTGCCGTGTTGCCGGCGACTCCGTTGGAGTAGCGGTATCACTCATGAACATGGGTACCTATTACCAATACCAGGGCAAACATGCGGAAGCCCAAAACTACCTGAGCAAAGCACTGAAAGTAACCTGGGTGGCGGGATTGGACTCTATGCGGGCGTGGGTGCTGGTGAACTACTACCTGGTGAATGCCGCAGATACCGCAGCATTGGCGTTTGCGCAAAAAGCCCTGCAACAGGCCGTGGCGCTTACTGCCCGGTATCATGACCGGCTGGGAATGCTGTATGTGAAATTGTTTGAAGCCCATGAAGACCTCCGGGCAGGAGAAATAAAGAAAGCCGAAGCAACACTGAAGCAGGTAATACGGGTGGCCGATAGCGCCGGACTTAATTACATCGCCATGTATGCCTGCGCCCAGCTAACTGGTTACCGGATCTGGCAAGGCAAGGCGGATTCCTTACTATATCAGGAGCAATCGGTGAAATATGCCGTTGCCGGCGGATATAGCGGGTTAATGCTACCGGTAGTCACCACCTTATTTAACTGGTACCAGCATAAAAAAGATACCCGGCATGCGGCACATTACAGCCGCATCGCCTTGCATATTATGCAACAACAGCAGGAGGATATGCAAGCCGGGGAAGCCGATTATCTGGCCTATGCTTTCGGGGATGAACTCATGGATTCTCTCAAAATGCAACACCAGTCCCAGCATGCGCAACTGCAACTGGCCAACATCACGAACGATTTCTGGTACTATCAGCTTTTCATTATCGCCGCTATTGCACTACTACTGGCCATATTACTTAACTATTTTATCCGGGCCTACCGGCTTTCACGTATCAATAGCGCCAGTATGGCCACTTTGCAGGAAGAAATCCGCAAAGGAAATAAAGCATTGCAGGATAGCGAC
>NZ_DATCVJ010000924.1:0-11263 GCF_036566945.1 Chitinophaga sp.
GGAAAAAGGAAAATAATCCTCCTCCCCTCAGTTCATTTTTTTTAGTGGCTGCCGGCTGAAAGCCCGTATCATTCGTTACAATCAGGTCAATTATTTTTTTACAGGCGGCGGTATCACCTTTTGCCTCGTACGCCAATGCCATGATGTACCGGATAGAGGAAGCTTCTGTATCCCATGCCCAGTTATTGCCTGCATAGATGTTGATACATTGCATACCGTATGCGATACATTCATCATATTCTTTTTCCCCCAGCCAGGCTTCTGCCATAAAAGCGTATACCCCAAACCGGTAGTTAGGTGAATTATCTGCTGCATCGCCGGCAGACATGATGTCGAGTGTTTGCTGCATGTCTGCAATGGCCGCTTTATACCGGCCCAGCTTTAATGCTGCCTTTCCCCTGAAATAGTAAATTTTCATTTGGGAGATGACCGGCAGTTGGGGTACGCCCCCAATGGAAATACGATTGTTAATAGCGCCAATACAGTGCTCATACTGCGCATTATCAAAATAGAGATACATGAGGTTGAAGTATGCATCACTATCATCCGGTTTTTCTACCAGGTGGCTTTCCAGCGCCAGTATACGTTCCGAAAGATCGTCGGCACTATTGGTTCTGATAAAGGCACGACCGGTTTTAATACGGTCAATATTATACGTGATTGTATGGCGGTCATATTCCTCCAGTTCCTCCATGTCGCGGGCAATCCAGCCATTATATTCCGACAGGATCTTTTCGTAGAGGTCCAGTGCTTCTGTATGGCGCTCCAGGGTGCAAAGGTCGTCTATCATGCGTTCATGAATAGATACATAATACATCAGGGGCAATACGGTGGTAAAGTTTTCCAGTATAGTATTGCGGTCATCAATCGCTTCTGCCAGTTTGCCCATGCTGTGATACGCGTCAGCCCTGGATTCCAGCTGTTCCCAGAAAGGCGACATGTTATACCCGATGGTGTGCACATGAACGGCTTCCACGAAAATACCTCCCTCATATAACGCAATGCCATAGTTGTTACAACACATCGCAAAGTGGTGTGGGTGGCCGGCATAGGAACTGCCGGTGTTTTCGTACCAGTAAGCGTGATAAATATCGAAGGCTTTCTTATAAAGAAATCTTTTCAACGGAGTCGCAAACTGCTTGGCATTACTGTCTTTTTCCAGCTGGATAATTTCGCTGAAAATAACGCCCGCGGCGTACCAGTCGTATGGTACAGTATGTACTAAGTCCGGCCATTGCTCCGGAAATTGCCCCGTTACTTTATAGCTGGTATAATACCACCTTACAATGCTGAAGGGGTAAGGCTGGATCGCCAATGATTTTTCATACCAGGGAAGTGCTTCCTGGTAACTGCCTATGTTAAAAAAGGCGGTGGCGGTGTAATGATAAAAGTAAGCTTCTTCAGGATACTGTGCAATGAACCTTTTGCCGGTAGAAATTTGTTCCAGCGTACCTTCATCATCATCTTCTCCATAGAACTGCTGCCAGAATTCAGTGGTGCCTTTACAGAATTCTCTTGCCAGCGGAGCATGGCGTAAGCCATCTGTGAGTAGTTGCTGTACATGTTTGAGCAGGCGCAGCATCTCTTCCTGGGTATTTTCTCCGGCGCTGATCATAATTTGCAGCATGGCTGCTGCAAAGTCATAGTCGGCCATATCGAGTGCAAACCAGGTGGTAGACAATAACCGGTTATTATACACGGTGCAGTCAAATGCCAGCTTATAATATTCCAGTGCCGCCGGTCTGTTTTCGGTATGATAATAAACATCTCCAATGCGGGTATAACACTGAAATCTGGCTACATTGAGCTGTGGCAGATCATCGGCATAAAGCGACTCATACACCTGCAGATTCCGATGCATATCGGCCAGCGCCTTTTCTGTTTCATTTTTCAATACCCATACCTGGAACCGGTACAGTAATGCTTTGGTAGTGAGTTCCTCGTCACCGCCGGCAATCAGGATATCACAATCGTTGATCGCTTCGTCTGCTTTGTCGGTCATTACGTTGGCGCCCATATAGGCACGGTGTACCCTTGCCTGCATATGAGCAGGGTCGAGTTCCAGCACCTGGCTGAAAGCCTCGTAAGCGGCGTCGTACATGGCAGTGGCAAGGTCCCTGTTGTCTGTGGCCTTGGCATTTTCCAGCTGGGATAAGCCCAGCAGCTGCCAGCCCCGCACGTCTGCGGGGTTGTCTTGTAAGTATATTTCCAGCTTCGTTATTGCTTCGGTATATGCCTGCTCGTTGTACAGCCTTTCCAGTTCGTCTAAATGCATATGCTGTTAATTAGGACGTGTAATTTATTAATTATGGCCCACGATGATAAATAAATTCTGATAGTTCCGTCCGAAGATTTATATTTAAAGACCATTTATTATCAGCCAGAAACATCCAAATCCTTTGCCATGAAAGCAATAGCAGTATTGTTATTACTCCTGTGTAATACAGTCGTATATGCACAGGAATGTGATTGCAGGAAGAAATTTGACAGCGTACAGGTCTATCTCAGGAAAAATTATGTAGGATTTATTGACAAGGTAACCCCTGTTACCCAGCAAACTTACACCGCTATGGTGGCGAAATTGCAGTTACAGGCGGCTACTATCAGGAGCGCTACCCATTGCCTGCTGCTGGTCAACAGATACCTGCGTTTTTTCAAAGACCAGCATCTTGCGCTCCACATCGGTTATATACCGGTAACAGAAAAAATTGCCCTCACCCAGTCACAGCTGGATCAGCTGCAAAAGCAGCCTGTGACAGCCGTTGCCGGCATTTATGAGGCCGATCACCTTTATAAGATTGCCCTGGTAAAAAATCTCCGCGGATTACGCAGTTATGCGGCAGTGATCCTGGAGTCAACCGTGCCGGAATGGAAGCCGGGAGAGGTGATCTTTGAACTCGCTGGCAGCGGAACAGATAAGTTTGATCTGATCAGCTATCAGCAGCACCAGGTAAATTTTGATACGGTTACCATCAGTAAACAACGGGACGGACTGTCTGCCCTTGGCTGGCAGCGGCCTGGCAGCACCGGTAGAACCGCAGCCCGGGAAATGCCTGCCTTTGGAGAGATGCCCTCCGCCGCTTTCTTTTTCCGACAGATGAACGACAGTACAGGCTACCTGCGCATCGGTAGTTTTGACGCGGCTAATTATTACCAGACAGATTCCGTACTCAACGCCAATGATGAGTACATCCGGAAAAATACCAACCTGGTGATAGATATACGCGATAACGGCGCCGGCACCGATAAGCTAACAGAACGCCTTCGTCCCCTCTTGTACACGCAGCCGGTTAGAATTATCGGGGCAGATTTTTACGCTACGCCGGATAATATTAAATCCTGGAGCCGTTTGCTGGACGAACAGGTCGGAAAAGTACCCGACGACTACCTGGAACAGCTACGCAATATGATCCATCAGGGCGATGGCCTGCAGGGCCGTCTCGTAAGTATGGGACCGGATGAGAACATGATCCTTCCTTCCCCATTGCCCATCCCTGCTAAAGTAGCGGTGATCATTAACGGTAAGTGCAATAATACTGCAGAGCAGTTTTTACTGGAGGCCCTGCAAAGCAAAAAAGTAAAAGTATTTGGCGCCCCTTCGGCAGGAGCGCTGGATTATGCGAACGTAAATGTGGTGAAATATAGTGGTCCGGACTTCTCTATCGAATATCCCGTTAGCCGTTCCCGCAGGGTAGCTATGGGACAAGGAATTGATAACAAAGGCGTTCAGCCGGAGGTGAAGCTGGATTTTTCTAATCCCGGATGGCTGGAAGAAGTCGTGAAAAAATTATAAATAATGCAAGAGTCGTTAAGAACGGATTAACACTTGAGAATACATTATTAGTCATCTTTACCTCAACAAAGCATATGCTCACGCATATATGAGGGTTTAAAAATAGTAACAATGGTAGAAAAGCCGCCTCACAATTCTTTGTGAGGCTTTTTCTTTTAAAACATTTTTTGCTGTAGTATATCTGTCAGTATATGAGTCAGCTCGTGCAGGCTGTTGGGCTTGGTCAGAAAGTAAGACGCACCCAGTTCCCTGGTCTCCTTTTTATCCGACTCATGAGAAGAAGTAGTATAGATGATGACAGGAATATGCTTTAAATGCTCCATCTGCTGTATTTCAGCCAAAAACTGCTTCCCGTCTACCCTTGGCATATTCAGGTCCAGGAATATTAAATCAGGGATCAGGTGATTGCTTAACCTGGTTAATGCGTCTTCTCCGTTTATAGCTTCATGGTAAATAATATCCGGTGCCAATTCTTTTAATACTTCACCAAATATCATTCTATCGTCTATATCATCATCAATTAAAAGTACTGAGGTATATTTACAACTATCAGGCATATCGTTTTTGAATAGAGACAAATCTATGATTTTGTTGTTATTTTATTGTAATTATAATTCAGGTTCATCACCCGTTTTGGAATGAAATGTGTATAAACGGGGCAAGAACACTGTTTACGAATGATATCGGTTCTTAAAACTAAACAAGCTCAGGCAAATGATGAAATTTTTTATGCGACTTCCATTGCCCAGGAAGTTGATGTTAATAGCAGTAATACCACTTGTTTGCCTGATCTTTTTTGGGATTGAAGTATTCAATAAACAAAGTGCTGATATTAACAGCATCGACAATCTGGTTCAGAAAGTAGCCACCGCGACTACCATTATGAAGGTGGCAGATGAAATACACATGGAGCGCAGAAACAGCGTGAACTATGTATTGCAAACAGGATCGCTCAATGACCTGCTGACACAGCGGGCCAAAACAGATCTGGCCATTGAGGCCGTGAAAGGCCGGCTGCTGGCCAGCGATAGCCGGTTCTTTCAATATTCGCTATTGAACACACTCCCCAAAAAAAGAAAGGACATAGACAATAAGAATATGCCTCAACGGGAAGTGCTGGACTATTACTCCAATCTTATTTTCCGTTTGAATGATCTGGCCAATACCAATACGCCGGATATCCCCGTTCTCAAAGGGTTGCAGCAGGATATGAACGCACAACACCTGCTGGCGCAAATGTCGGCCTACCAGGGAATGATCCGCATGGATATCTATTATTTCATGATGAAAAAAGAAGTGTGGCCGGATGACTTTGCCCGTATTGAGAATAATAACGACATGTATAATTCCCTGCGTGCAGAGCTGTTGGATAAGGCTACGCCGGTGGTGGTAAAAGATTTTCAGAAGCTGGAAGCCTCTAATGAGTATACCATTACGAAAGACTTTATCAACAGCACCGTTACTGCCCGCAAAATTGATACACTGTTTAATGCAGATTCCTGGTGGGATAATTCTTCGCTGGCAGTAGACCAGATCAAACAATTACAGCGTACGATTATTGACAAGGTGGGTAAGGATGCCAGGGCCATCTCCCAAAGAGAAACCAACCTCAAAACCCGCTATTTCTTTGTATTGGTGCTGATTGTAGTATTGGTCATTGTTTTCCTTTCCATCACCATTAAAAGTATTACAGATAGCCTGGAATTATTACGGGCGGCTGCTGTAAACATCGCCAAAGGCGTTCCGGGATCCGCTCCGGAAATGCATAGTAAGGATGCCATCGGAAGCCTGTCCCGTTCATTTGTAGCCATCGATCAAACCAGTCAGGAATTGGCTGTAGCAGCAGACAGCATCGGCAAAGGGGATTTTAATATTGATGTGAAACCACGCAGTAGCGGCGATTTGCTGGGGCATGCTGTAGTACAGATGGCTGCTGATCTGAAAATATTCCGTTATCAGAATGATCAGAAAATATGGATTCAAACCGGACTGAATAATATCAGCGAAATATTACTCGGTGAAAAAGATATCTCTACACTGAGCAACGATGCGCTCAAGGAAATGGTACAATATACCGGCGCGCAAACCGGTGTGCTGTATATCAGGTATGCGGCGGAACTTCATCTGGCAGCCGGCTACGCATTGTCTCCTGCTTATCCTGCTCCCGATACGATTGAGGTAGGCAAAACATTGCTGGGACAAAGCGTATTACAAAGAACCCCCGTGTATTTGCAGGAAACCCCGCATGATTTTCTGCATATTGCTGGTGCTGCCGGAGCAGCCCAGCCGGGATATGTGCTTATTATTCCGCTGACGCATGCCGGTGTTACGGAAGGGGTGATAGAAATCGGGTCGCTTTTTCCATTCACAGAAAATGTGATCGACTTTGCCAAACAGGCAGCAGTAAACATTGCTATTGCCCTGCAAAGTACCAGGAGTCGTACCAAGCTGCAGGAGTTGCTGGAAGAAACACAAACACAGGCAGAAGAGCTGCAGGCCCAGCACAGCGAACTGGAAAGCATGAATGTAGAGCTGGAAGCACAAACACAGAAATTACAGGTATCTGAAGAAGAACTGAAGGTGCAACAGGAAGAACTGATGCAATCCAACGCAGTGCTGGAAGAAAGAAGCCGACTGCTGGAAGAAAAAAACCAGATTATCGTAGAACGTAACCTCGACATACATAAAAAGGCAGAAGAGCTGGCCCTCAGCACCCGGTATAAATCAGAGTTCCTGGCGAATATGTCGCATGAACTCCGTACACCGCTGAACTCTATCCTGTTGTTATCAAGACTCCTGTCCGAAAATCATGACCATAACCTGAATGGCGATCAGATAGAATATGCACAGGTCATTAACAGCTCTGGTAAGGGACTGCTGACACTGATAGATGAAATTCTGGATCTGTCTAAGATAGAATCCGGCAAAATGGAACTGGAATTTGGGAATGTGTCGATAGCAGATATGTATTCCAATATGCAGGCATTATTTGAGCCCATTGCGAAAGAGAAAGGCTTGCAGCTCATACTGGACACTGCCACCGGCGTACCCGATACAATTGAAACTGACCAGGTAAGACTGGAGCAGATCCTGAAAAATCTGTTATCCAATGCCCTGAAATTTACAGCCCGTGGCACAGTAAGACTGGAAGTGCAAACAACAGCAACACCAGAGATGATTCGCTTTGTGGTGAAGGATACCGGCATTGGTATTCCGGAAGACAAACAACAGGTGATCTTTGAAGCCTTTCAGCAGGCAGATGGATCTACCCGCAGAAAGTACGGCGGTACAGGGCTTGGACTATCCATCAGCCGGGAACTGGCCAAATTACTGGGTGGACAACTCAGCGTGAGTAGTGTAGTCAATGAAGGCAGTGAGTTCACTATTACCATTCCGGTTGCCGGCAAAGCAGCTACCCTTGCGAAAGATACTTTCGTACTACCGTCACCGGTAGTAACAGATGTCGTAGTGCCTGGTGATAAACACCGTTTTCTATCTCCCACTATTCCAGACGGTATTTACGATGATCGTGGCCTGATTGGAAAAGGGGAGCCGGTGATCCTGATCGTGGAAGACGATACGCATTTTGCCAAAGCATTACTGGATTTCACGCATGCCAGAGGCTATAAAGGTATTGTGACAGTGCGCGGCGATGAAGCCGCGGAAATGGCCCGTATCTATAAGCCTATCGGTATTTTGCTGGATATTCAGCTGCCCATAAAAGATGGCTGGCAGGTGATGGAAGAATTGAAAAATGATCCGCAAACCAGACCGATCCCGGTGCATATCATGTCTTCCATGGAGGCGAAAAAAGAAAGCCTGCTTAAAGGCGCTGTCGATTTTATCAGCAAGCCGGTAGACATAGAAAGTATGCAGCTCATTTTTGAAAAAATGGAGTTTGTGTTGCAACGGTCTACTAAAAAAGTACTGATACTGGAAGAAAATGCCAAGCACGCCAAAGCACTGGCTTACTTCCTCAGCAACTACCAGGTGAGTTCTGAAATCAGCAACAGCGTGGCAGATGGCGTTTCCTTACTGCAGCAAAAGGATGTGGATTGCGTGATCCTCGACATGGGGATCCCGGATGAAAAAGCATATGAAGCCCTGGAAATGGTGAAGGAAATAAAAGGATTGGAAAATCTTCCTATTATCATCTTCACCGGTAAAAGTTTGTCGAAGGCGGAAGAACAACGCATCCGGCAGTATGCAGATTCTATTGTGGTGAAAACGGCGCATTCCTACCAGCGTATGCTCGATGAGGTATCTCTTTTCCTGCACCTGGTATCAGAAAATGCGCCGGTAGCAGCTGGAGGCAATGGAAAAATGGGCATGCTGAATGAAGTGCTGAAAGATAAAACAGTATTGATAGCAGACGATGATGTACGCAACATCTTTTCCTTAACCAAAGCATTGGAAAAGCACCAGATGAAGGTATTGTCTGCCATTGATGGAAAGGAGGCATTACAGCAGCTGAAGGAGCATCCGGCAGACGTAGTGCTGATGGATATGATGATGCCGGAAATGGATGGCTATGACGCCATTGCTGCTATCCGAAAACAACCGGAATGGAGAAATTTGCCCATTATTGCCGTGACAGCCAAAGCCATGATGGGGGATCGGGAGAAATGTTTGCAGGCGGGCGCCTCTGATTATATTTCCAAGCCGGTGGATGTAGATCAGTTATTATCCCTCTTACGGGTATGGTTATACGATAAAGCCATGAAATAATTTATGGAACAGAAACAGGTATTAATTGTAGACGATGATCTGCGCAATATCTTTGCGCTGAAAGCCGTACTGAAATCCAGGGGGATTCCCTGCCTATCAACAGCTACCAGCGCAGAGGCGCTACAGTTATTATCAGCAGATCATCACGTAGGCGTAGTGCTGATGGATATTATGATGCCGGATATGGATGGCTATGAAGCTATTTCCACGTTGCGCGCCATGCCATGGAATAGCCAGCTGCCTATCATTGCGGTGACCGCAAAGGCCATGGTAGGCGATCGCGAAAAGTGCCTGGAAGCAGGCGCTGATAATTATATTTCCAAACCAATTGATGTAGATGAATTACTCTTACAGCTACAGCAATATTTATCTGTGTAAAAGTGAGCAGGAACCCGATAAGCGAACCCGAAGTACATTTGCTGCTGAACGATGTGTTGGAAAGATATGGCTATGATTTTACAGCGTATGCACCTGCCTCTATTAACCGGCGTGTGAATCATCTGTACCATGCCGACCGCTTTCCGAGTTTTGCCGAATATCGTTACCGCATCATTTCTGATCCGGCTTATGCACTGCGTTTTGTAGAAGAGATCACCGTCAACGTAACAGAAATGTTCCGTGATCCCTCTTTCTATCAGGCTTTGCGCACACAGGTGTTGCCGGTGCTGGCTACTTACCCGTTTATCCGCATCTGGCATGCAGGGTGTTCTACCGGAGAGGAAGTATATTCTTTTGCTATCCTGCTGAAAGAAGCCAAACTGCTGCATAAAGCAGTGATCTATGCTACAGATATCAATGCCAGCGTATTGGAGAAGGGAAGAAAAGGAATGTTCCGGTTATCGCAGATGCAGCAGTATTCCCGTAATTACATGGAATCTGGTGGAAGAGAAGATTTTTCTTCTTATTATACGGCCAATTATGAATATGCCAAATTTCGCGAAGATCTGGGAGAGAAAATCATTTTTTCACCGCATAACCTGGTAACGGACGGATCTTTCAATGAATTTCAGCTGATTATTTGCCGGAATGTGTTGATCTATTTTAATAAAAAATTGCAAGACAGAGTACTGACCCTATTTAGTGATAGCCTGGAGCAGCTTGGGTTTCTGGCATTGGGAAGCAAGGAAACGCTTAACTTTACCAGTGTAACAGGTAAGTTCAGACAACTGGAAAATAAGGAGAAGATCTGGCGGAAGGTGCAACTGTAATAATGAAACAACAGCCCTTATGACAACAGCGCCGTATTTAATAGTAATAGGCGGTTCGGCCGGAGGACTACAACCTATTTTGACTTTGTTGCCCGGGTTAGCCGTTTCCCTTAATGCAGCTATTATTATTGTTTTACACCGGCAAAGTCATTACGAATCAGTGCTGACGGAATTATTGTCTGCTAAAACCTTGCTGCCGGTGAAAGAAGCCGCAGAAAAGGAGCCCCTGCTGAAAGGGACCATCTATATCGTGCCGGCAGACTACCACCTACTGATTGAAACCGATCATACGTTATCGTTAGACTATTCCGAGAAAGTGAATTTCAGCCGGCCAAGTATAGATGTTACTTTTAGCTCCGCGGCACTGGCCTATGGCAGCAACATGGCAGCTTTATTGCTTTCCGGCGCCAACACAGACGGTACTGAAGGATTAATAGATGTGCATGAGGCAGGAGGCACCACTGCAGTGCAGGATCCCGCTACCGCAGATGTAGATTATATGCCCAGACAGGCAATAGAACTGGCGCCCGTAGATATTATTCTGCAGCCCCAGGAAATGGCCACGTTTATTAACGGAATAGCCGGGGTATGATTATTGTTCCATATGGGCTTTAAGGAAGCAACATGCAGCATTTTCCCTTTGCCCGCCGCCATAAACAAGCTTGACGTATGATTTTAATTGTAGATGATAAACCGGAGAACATTCTGTCTATCAGGAAAACGCTGGAACTGTATCAGTTTGAAGTAGATGCTGCTTTATCCGGAGAGGAAGCGCTTAAGAAAATATTGAAACATAATTATACCCTGATCATCCTGGATGTGCAAATGCCCAGCATGGATGGTTTTGAAGTAGCAGAAGCTTTGTCGGGCCACAGCAAAGCGAAAGATATTCCCATTATATTCTTGTCGGCCGTTAATAAAGACAAAAGATTTATTGTAAAAGGATATGACTCCGGCGGTATTGATTACATTACCAAACCTGTGGATCCCGACATCCTGCTGATGAAAGTCAAAACCTTCTCCCGCCTTTACCAGCAATCTCTGGAGCTGAAACAAATGCATCAGTCGCTCAAAGAAGAAGTAGAAGTGCGGAAGCTGGCGCAGGAAGCTCTGATTGCACATCAGCAGCAGGTTAATGACATGCTGGAACAGAAGGTAAGGGAAAGAACGGAAGAACTGAGAGAAATCAATAAATCACTGGAGGCCAGTAATCATGACCTGCAGCAGTTTGCCTCTGTAGCCTCCCACGACCTCAAAGAACCATTGCGTAAAATACAGCTGTTCGGCGCCATTTTAAGAGATAAATTTCTGCATATGGACCCTAACGGCCTGTCTTATATGGAACGTATTGTAGGGTCTTCAGAACGCATGGCAAAGCTCATTAACGACCTGCTGAATTATTCCCGTTTATCCGTGGCAAGCATATACGAAATAACCGACTTCAATGTGATGGTCAAAGAAATTCTTAGTGACCTCGAATTGATGATTACAGAACGGGATGCGATGATATCTGTGGAAAAAATACCCCATATTG
>NZ_DATCVJ010000925.1:0-3482 GCF_036566945.1 Chitinophaga sp.
CCTTGCCCTGTATGGGCTGTAGGGCTGCCGCAGCAGGTTCGGTTACTTTGGTGTTCGGGCTGATAACAATCGTTTTATCTACAATGCTGTAGTTAAACAATTTGCTGCTCAAACAGGCATTCAGGACTTCCGTAAGGGAAGCCTGGTTCATATTCAGATTTACGGGAGCTGCCTTCTCCAGTAATTTTTCATCATAGATAAATTCATAACCTGTCTGCCGGCTAATGCTGTTAAACACATCGTAGAGCGGGAGCCGCTTTCCTTTGATGGTAACAGACTGAGAGTATGTTTTAGCGCTCAGCTGAAGGGTGAGAACAAGTGTTAGTATTGCAGTTAATCGCATAATTAACAGTAATTTTCTGTGCATACGCCCTCCTTTACAGGGGACTTTGACGGTACCAAGTAGTTCCATACTTTTGTGTTGTTGGCTTAATAATTCAATTTTCTAAATGATTCAGGGAGTTGGGTTGCCTTCTATGGCCGGGAGCATTGCAGTGCTTCCGGTTTTTTTACAACCGGTAGTGGAATGAATTACGTCTTCATAACTTACAATAGTTTTAAAATGATGAATTCATAAGTGGACAAATAAGCTGTTACTGTGGATCGTATGGCCTTACCAGGATCCGGTTGTCATTAATATCAAAGTGAACGCGTTTCGTTGTCGATAAAATTTTAAGTAAGGAGGAAGCATTCTCTCTCCGGGAAATGATCCCTGTTAAACGAACATCCGACAGGTCGCCCTCGTAGGCGATATCTATATTGTACCATCTGGCCATTTGACGCATAATGGTTTGTATGCTGGTATTGCGGAAGCGGAATTTGCCTTCTTTCCAGGCCAGTGTTTGTTCCATATCTGCCTGCGCTATCACGAAATCATTATCATCCGTAGACAAGCTGCCGCCGAAACCTGGTTTCAGCAAACTTTTATGTTGGCCATGTACCAGTTGTACGGCGCCTTCTTCCAGGGTGGTGGTAATGGTTTGCTCATCCGCATACGCCATGATATTGAAGCTGGTGCCTAATACATTTACTTCCATGTCCGGTTTACCTTTTACTTTCACCCGGAAAGGCTGTTGGGCATTGGCAGCTACCTGGAAGTATCCTTCTCCCGTTATCTCCACTACTCTTTCTTTTCCGGGAAAAGCGGTAGGAAAACGAATACTGCTGGCGGCATTCAGCCATACTTTACTGCCATCGGCGAGGGTAAGCTGGTATTGTCCGCCACGGGGCGTAACGACGGTATTGTATACTACGCTGGCAGCCGTGCCTTCCGCTTTGTATGCGAGGCCTTCCTGGGTATTGGTAATGCTGGTGTTGCCTTGTTGGGCCAGTGCACCAATATTGGCGCTGTCCAGCGGAATCGTTTTTCCATCTGCCAGTACCAGCATCGCTTTGTTGCTGCCCGGCGCCAGCGGGGCGGTAGCATTGGCTGCTATAGGCGCTGGTGTAGCCTTTTTCAGGTAAAAACGGCCGGAGAAGAATACCGCCCCCAGCAATGCGGCTGCGGCAGCATATTGGAGGAGCCTCCTCCTGCCGTTGGTTTTTATGGGATCGGATTGTAAAATACGTTGGAGAATAACGGCTTCATCTTCCTGTTGCCAGCCACTGTCAGGTACCTGCCCATATAAGGCAGAGAGTATATCTGCTTTGATTTCCGGCTCATAGTCGTTGGAGGCAACCAGCGTTTTTAAACGCTGCAGCTCCTCCTGGCTGATCCGGCCCTCTTTATATTTTTCAAGCAATAACAGTACTTCCATCGTGGACATATGCAAAGTTTAGGAAGGGTGATGTGGGTAAAGACGAGCGACAAATAAAAAAGGAGTATCCGATGGGAAAATATTTTTTTCCGGTAAGTATGGTTACTTACGCAAAGTGAGGATAATCAAGAGCAGGGGGAGAATATCATTCTGAATCCGGGCTTTTACAAAAGCACGTACGGCGTTCATAGCCAGACTCATTTGCTTTTTAACGGTATGTACAGAAATATTCAGCTGTAGGGACACTTCTTCATTGCTCCAGCCCTGTTTCCTGGCTAAATATACTTTTTTACGTTCCGGCGGCAGCCCGGAAATGGCTTTGTCGAGAATCGCGTCGTACTCCCGTTGCAGTAAGAGGTGGTCAGTATCGTTTTGGGTGGCTGGCTGGTTTTTCCCATGAAGGTCATAGGCCTTCAGGCGTACCAGCTGTTTTTTGAACCCATCGTAAATATGATTGCGGGTAAGGATAAAGAGATAGTCTTTGAAATTCTTTACCTCTTGCATGTCGGCCCTTTTCAGCCAGATCTTCATAAACACTTCCTGTACAATTTCCCGGGCCAGACTGTTATCCTTCAGGTACACCATAGCCACGTCAAATACCTGCTGACTGTAATGCCGGAACAGCATTGTATAGGCATCCCCGTCACCTCCGGCAACCTGTTCTAACAGCTCATGTTCATCTGGTAAGGAGAAATTTGACAAAGTTGGTGGTTTATGTGCCCTTACAAAATCTATATAAACAGAGTAAATTTAGGGGACCGGAAATTAATAATAAAATAATTTATATCGGGAGAAGTACCAGGCAGCGGTTTTTTAAATTAATAAAATTATTATGTAATTTCAGCACATGCCAGACCTTTATCCCGGAATACAGTGGGTGGTGCAGAGAAATCTGACGAGTATAGCAGACCTGGAAAGTTTACAACGATCATGCGCAACGATAGGAGTGAACTTTCAGGCGATTGATATAATTCCTTTTTCTACCTCGTTACCGGCCTTCGATCATCAACGCCGTAGTATTTTTTACGGATCTACCACGCTTTGCGGTCTGGTGGCTGCTGATGAGCAATGGCGTCCGGGTTTGTTTTTTGACGAGGCCCTTTTTTCTATCGAAAATTATTTTAACCGGTGGGGTGCATATATGCTAAACTATGGCGCCATAGTCACCACTTTTGCCGCGCTGATGAGCCGGGAAGAGGCACCGGATCAGTTGTTTTTCATTCGTCCGGACGACGATAGTAAATCCTTTGCCGGAGAAACGAAATCATTTGCGGAGATTAAAAGCTGGTATGAACAGCTGAAGACGGTGGAAAATACCAACCTATCCCCGGATACGCCCATTGTAGTGTCTGCGCCTTACAATATAAAATACGAGTGGCGGTTATGGATCGTGAATGGGAAGGTGGTTACCGCTTCAAAATACCGTACTTATTTTAAGCTAACAAAAGAAGCCGGCTGCCCCGCGGAAGTTATCGCTTTTGCAGAAAGCCGTTGCCGCGAATATACCCCACATGCCGTTTTTGTAATGGATGTATGTTTATGCGGCGATGATTTTTACATCGTGGAATGTGGCTGTATGAATGCCGCCGGTTTTTATACAGCAGATGTCACTGCCATCGTGGCCGCAGTGTCAGCATATTTTGCCAATATTTCCCAATAGCATGCGTTTAATGACTACGCATTTACACTGCGTTTTGTATGCATATCTTACACTCATAATACTAA
>NZ_DATCVJ010000926.1:0-1603 GCF_036566945.1 Chitinophaga sp.
CACCTTTTATATTAATTTTCATGATCTGCATTTTGTAATGAATGTTTAGAATTTCACGTTTACACCAGCACCATACGTCTTTTGCGGACCATAGGGTGTTATCACATCATTTTCAGGATCGGTAAATTTCACCTTCGACCACACAAACAAATTACCTCCCTGCAGATTAAAAGTTACCGCTTCCAATCCCATACGTTTCAGCCAAACCGGTTGCAGACTATAGGAAAGAACGGCACTGCGCAAACGCAGGTAATTGCTGGTGGTACCATAAAAATCTGACACCCTGGTATCTGAGGCTATGGACCCTAGCTTAGGCCAGGAGGCATTTGGGTTATCCGGTGTCCAACGATCCAGTTGACGGGTATCATAATTGACCCATCTCCGGTTTAGATTCATGTTGGTATAGTCACCGATTCCCTGGAATAACAGGTCTAGTGACAAGTGTTTCCAGGTAGCACCGAGCGAAACACTATAATTCAGCAACGGCATGTTGATATTATCTTTCACTATTACATCCTTTTCATCAATGATGTGATCGCCATTCAGGTCCTGATATTTGACATCACCGGGGTTAATAGTGCTGTTGTTACGCCCGTCCTGTATGGCCCATCCGGCAATTTCTTCCTTAGACTGGAACAGCCCTGCTGATTTGTAGATGCGGGTAATATTCGCGCCCCAACCGTTTAACTGGCTGGCATTCCACGCAGGTAAACCGGCTTGTTCTCCTGAATAATCCGTGATGGTTTTGGTATGTGCAATCATACCTTTTACATAATAGTTGAAATTTTTGCCGATATGGTTACTATGTGTCAATGTCAGTTCAAAACCGGTGGAATGGTTACTACCCATATTTACCTTGGGAGCAAAAGCGCCATAAGTCAATGGTACATTGTCCGTCACGGAGATCAGCACATTGGTATTATTCTTCCGGTATACATCAAATTCGGCGGCAAATAATCCTTTCAGGATACTCAGATTAAAGCCGGCATTAAATGATTTGATCACTCCCCAGGTAATATTGTTATTGGGTGCAGTAAGCCCGGGATAGATAGAAGGTTGATAATTACCGCCGAAAATGTAGCCATTCTTACCGGTAGTGGAAGAAGGACCGCTGTTTTGTCCTACGGAGAAATTATAGAGATAGGCACTATACCCGGCGCCTGATTCATCACCGGCCATACCATAAGATCCTCTCAGTTTCAGTTCATCGAGCCAGGAGATATTATCTTTCATAAAATCTTCTTCGGAAATCCGCCATCCGGCAGATATAGAAGGGAACGTACCCCAACGATGTCCATCCGGATAATTCACAGATGCTTCCGAACGGAAGCTGCCATCCAGGTAATATTTACCATTGTAGGAATAACTGATACGACCAACATACCCTACTCTTCCAAACTCGCTGGTGGTACCGTTGTTAGTGGAGTTTACACTGGCATTACCGGCAAACAGTTCATCTACTGAAGGTGTAAAAATATTACTGCGGGCGCCACTCAGCATTTCAATGGTACTTTCATTGGTAGTATATAACAATACCGCATTCACCGTATGTAAACCAAAGGAGCGGTTATAGTTGAATCCGAACTCCATATTGGTATAATTA
>NZ_DATCVJ010000927.1:0-3143 GCF_036566945.1 Chitinophaga sp.
ATCCGTAATTCGTAATTCGTAATTCGTAATTCTCATGTTGGATACGGCTGAAATATTAAAGAAGGTAAGACAAATAGAAATAAAGACGAAAGGGCTTACCAACCACATTTTTGCGGGCGAATATCATAGCGCCTTCAAAGGACGTGGTATGTCATTCAGCGAAGTGAGAGATTATCATTTCGGGGATGATGTGAGGTCTATCGACTGGAATGTAACAGCACGATTCAACCACCCTTTTGTGAAGGTTTTTGAAGAAGAAAGAGAACTGACGGTGATGTTACTGGTGGACATGAGTCAAAGCTCTTCCTTTGGAACTAAAAAGCAGGATAAACGTGATCTGATCACAGAACTCTGCGCCGTTCTCGCTTTCTCTGCCATCAAAAATAATGATAAGGTAGGCGTTATCTTTTTCAGTGATGGAATGGAGAAATATATTCCACCTAAAAAAGGGAAATCACATATTTTGTTCATTATCCGTGAACTACTATCGTTTACGCCTAAACGTAAAGGAACCAATATTAAAGAAACCCTGCGTTTCTTTAATAATGCTACCAAAAAGCGCAGCATTGTTTTCATGCTGAGTGACTTTCTTTCCGGCAGTTACCAGGATGCGCTTAACATAGCCGCCAAACGGCATGATGTGGTAGGTATACAGGTATATGACCAGCGGGATAAAGAATTACCACCGGTAGGATTAATACAGGTAGCAGACGCTGAAACGGGTGCTACCCAATGGATAGATACTACTGATCGCCGGGTACGCCAGTATTATGAACAACAGTTCCTGCAACATTCACAATATTGCAAAAATGCGTTTATGAAAAGTGGTGCCGAGCTGGTAAGTGTACGCACCGATGAAGATTATGTGAAAGCATTACAAACATTTTTCCTCAAGAGGGCCTAAGTTATAATGGAGCGCAAATTAAACATGTATAAACAACAAGTTATAAGACGTATATTTTTATGTTGCTTACTGGGGTTGTTATATCCTTTTAGCCTGCTGGCACAGCAGTCGGTAGATGTGACGGCGAAAGCAGATACCAACAGTATCAGGATAGGCGAGCAGATAAAACTGCAGCTTACCGCCACGCTCACGCCGGCACAGTTTAAGGACGCCAACTTTAAAATTCTGTTCCCGGTATTACCGGATTCTCTGGATCATTTTGAAGTAGTTAGCCGCACCTCTCTGGATACACTGGTTAACCAGGATCAGCATATTCTTCACCAAACATTTACGCTCACGAGTTTTGACTCCGGCCATTGGGAAATTCCTCCTATGCGGTTCGAAGTATTTACAGGCGCCAACACCGCTCCCGATTCAGCTGTTACGCTGCCGGTAGGGATAGATGTAAACACGGTGGCCGTAGATACCACCAAAGCATTTAAACCTATTAAAGCCGTGCAATCAGTACCCTGGAACATCTGGGACTACTGGCTGTATATCGCCATTGGGATCACGATCGCATTGGTGGCAATAGGTATCTGGTGGTATCTCCGTACAAGACCTAAAAAAGAGAAAGTAATTAATATTCCTACTGTATCTCCGTATGAAATTGCAGCGCAGGAACTGAAAGCTTTGAAAGAAGAAAAGTTGTGGCAGCAAGGTGATATTAAACAATACTATACCCGGTTAACAGATATTTTGCGTACCTACTTTGAACATCAGTTCAGCATTGCTGCGCTGGAGCAAACGAGTGAGGAACTGTTGCAGAATATTAAGCCGGTAACAAAGCTGAACCAGCAAAGAGATAAGCTGCGTAGCCTGCTGGCTATTGCTGATCTGGCGAAGTTTGCCAAATTACAGCCTACGGCAGATGAGCATGAAGAGTGTATGCAGAAGGCAGAAGAAATTCTGGAGTGGACCAAACCGAAGCCAGGAGCGGCAGAAGAAGTAGGCAAAGAGGGAGAAAAACAACAAGCATAAAGCCAGAATGGATCTTAATTAGAAAATTGATGGATTTTTCAACGTGGAAAAATATTGAATTTGCCTATCCGGTTTTCCTGTGGCTTTTGCTGCTGGTGCCGGTACTGATATATTGGTACTTTGCACGCCGCAAGGGCCGGCAGAGCGTCATGATGATTTCTTCTCTGGAAGGATTAAAAGGATTGCCGGTGTCCTGGAAGGTTCGCTTCCGGCCATTATTACTGGTGCTGCGCCTCCTGGCTGTTACTGCGCTGATTGTGGCGCTGGCCCGTCCGCAAACGTCCAATACCTCTGAGAGTATCGATAGCGAAGGAATTGATATCGTGATGGCCATCGACATCTCCGGTAGTATGCTGGCAGAAGATCTGCAACCAAACCGTATGGAGGCCGCCAAAAAAGTAGCCACCGAATTTGTGGATAAACGCATCAGCGACCGTATTGGCCTGGTGGTGTTTTCCGGCGAAAGCTTTACGCAATGCCCTATCACCACCGATCATGCCGTACTGAAAAACCAGATCATGCAGGTGAAAAGTGGCATGTTGCAAGATGGTACTGCCATTGGTATGGGACTGGCTACGTCGGTAGACCGCCTGCGCAACAGCCATGCTAAAAGTAAAGTCATCATTCTGCTCACAGATGGGGTGAACAATACGGGGCTGATAGATCCACTCACTGCTCTGGACATCGCGAAAGCATTTAAAATAAGGGTATACACCATCGGGGTAGGTACTATCGGGAAAGCACCGTTTCCTATGCCTATGGCAGATGGCAGCGTGCAAATGGTGATGCAGGACGTACAGATCGATGAGCCGCTGATGAAAAAGATATCTAAAGAAACAGGCGGAAAATATTTCCGCGCCACCAATACCAATGACCTGAAAAACATTTATAGCGAAATTGATCAGCTGGAGAAAACCAAAGTAGAAATTACCTCTTACAAACGTTTTGCAGAGCATTTTTTCCTCCTGGCCATGATTGCACTGGGATGTATACTGCTGGAAGTAGTATTGCGTTACAGCCTGTTCAAAAGCTTGCCTTAAGTGCGGGTTTTGTCTTTGAGCAGGATATACTGATTTAGATGATTTTCCAGATTTTTACTTTAATGATTATAAAACATTGTTGTCCGGGTAAATTGAATATAACATGGCCTGTATTCCTTTTCTGATAAGGAATACAGGTTCTTAAATTATTGTATGAAAATCCAGGGAAGCTCCCTGTT
>NZ_DATCVJ010000928.1:0-1546 GCF_036566945.1 Chitinophaga sp.
AAGACCATTACAGGGAAGATCACTGACAAGACGGGCACCGCCATCCCTGGTGCCTCTGTTCAGGTAAAAGGCACGAAGAGCGGTACCACCGCCGATGCCGAAGGGGTTTTTCATGTTTCTGTTGCCCCGGGAGCTTCCGCATTGATCATCAGCTTCATTGGCTATACCGCTCAGGAAGTAAGTATTGCCAATAAGTCCAACGTAAACGTACAACTGGTACAGGAAAATACCACCCTTACAGATGTGGTGGTAGTAGGATATGGAACTACCAGAAAGAAAGACATTACCGGCGCCATTGCCCAGGTAAAAGCCGCTGATTTCAATAAAGGAATCACCTCTGCTCCGGATCAGCTGATCCAGGGTAAAGTATCCGGCCTCATGATTCTCAATAATAACGGAGCGCCAGGCGCCTCCGCCACGGTAAGAATCAGGGGAGTATCTTCCGTTCGTTCCGGCAACCAGCCCCTGTATGTAGTGGATGGTGTACCTCTGGATGGTCGTATTGCCCGCCCTTCTTTAAATCTTACCGGATTAGGGCAAACACCGGATGCCAACCCGCTCAACTTTATTAACAATAATGATATCGCCACCATGGAAGTATTGAAAGATGCTTCTGCTACCGCCATTTATGGCTCCCGCGGCTCCAATGGGGTGATTATCATCAATACTAAAAAAGGATCTGCAGGCGCAGCAACAGTAGACGTAAACTACTCTGTGGGCGTGAGCAACATCATGAAGAAACTGGATGTATTGAATGCCGATGAATACCGCGCTGCCTTAAAAGAGTATAATCTTACCAACGGCGATGGCGGTGGAAGTTCAGATGGTCTGGGCTCTATTCTCCGCACCGGTGTTACACAAAATGTGCAGGTAGCTATGAGCGGCGGAAATGAAACCAGCCGTTACAGAGCATCCTTCGGTTTACAGGACCAACAGGGTATCGTTAAAAAAACCGGCATGAAAAAATACACGGCTACCCTCAACGGTCAGAATAAATTCCTGGAAAGTAAACAGCTGGGCATCGATTATAGTATTATGGCGGCGCAAACCAACGAACAGCTGGCCCCCATTTCCAATAACGCCGGTTTTACCGGAAGTCTGATCGGTCAGGCACTCCAGTGGAATCCTACCGTGCCCCTGACTAATCCTGATGGATCATTGAATATCCTGGCCAAAAACCAGGCGATCAATCCAATGAATATGTCAGAAGGCTACGATGATAAAGCCAATATCAGTTACATACTGGCCAGTGTATCTCCCTACTTCAAATTCAATGATAACTGGGAATATCGCGCTATGTACAGCGTGAACCACCAGGTAGGACAAAGAAGAGCTTCTCTCAACTCCAGCATCAACATTGACCAGGTATTAGGTGTAGGTATTGCCGCGTACAACTCCGCAGAACTCAATACCCAGTTATTTAACAACACCCTGACCTACAGCAAGCAGTTTTCCAATGCCTGGAACCTGAGTGCAATGGTGGGCTATGAATATCAGAAGTTTGCTTATTCCGGTGTAGGCATTGGTGCCAAAGGTTTTCCAACTG
>NZ_DATCVJ010000929.1:0-9258 GCF_036566945.1 Chitinophaga sp.
GTCGTGATGGCGTAACCGGTGAATACATGTATGATGGTACTGTAGTAAGACTGCGTGAAGCATCACTTGGTTACAGCATTCCAGCCAAAGCGTTGGGTAACGGTTTTGTGAGAAGTCTCCGTATGACACTGATCGGAAGAAACCTCTGGTATATTACCAAAAAGGCGCCTTATGATCCGGAAATTACCATGTCAACAGGTAATGGTCTTGCCGGGGTTGATATATTCAGTATGCCTGCTACCCGTAGTTTTGGCTTTAGTCTGAATGTTGGATTTTAATGATGTTCACTTTTAAATCAAAGCAGATGAAAAAGATCAGATTCAAACTATATGCACCTTTAACTGCTATTGCATTGATAGCGGGTACCCTGGGAATGAGTTCCTGTACAAAAGAATTTGAGAAGTACAATACGGATAACACGGGACTCAGCGAAGAAGACCTGAAGGCAGATTTTAACTTTATCGGTGGATTTTTTCCGCAAATACAGTCTTCGATATATTTCAACTTTGGCAACACTACCGCTGACTTCCAGTTACAGCAGAACCTGAATGCAGATGCGTACTCCGGTTATCTGACCGCCCCGCATGACTTTCAGAGTAACCAGAACAACATGTCTTATAAGATGATTGATGGCTGGAATAACTCCACCTTCAACCTTGCTTATAACAACGTGATGGCGCCTATTTACGAAATCAAACGCAGGGGTGCACAAACCATTGCGCCAGATTTCTGGGCAGTAGCGCTGGTACTGAAAGTAGAAGCCATGCACCGTGTAACGGATGTATATGGCCCTATTCCATACAGCAGCTTTGGTAGCGGTGGTACTACTTCTTCTTATGATGCACAGTCAGTGATATACGATCGCTTCTTCAAAGAGCTGGATACGGCCAATACTACATTGACAGCTTTTGTAAAAGCTAATCCCAGCTTAACACCGTTTGCAAAATTTGATATGATTTACGGTGGTGATTATAAGCAGTGGATCAAATTTGCCAACTCTTTACGTTTGCGTTTGGCGATTCGTATTGCCAAAGTAGATCCAGCCAGGGCTAAGGCAGAAGGTGAAAAAGCATTGGCTAATGCCGGTGGATTACTGGAAACCAATAGGGACAATGTAAAAGTTTCCGGATTTGGTCTGAGACATCCGTTATTCACCATTATTACTGCCTGGTCGGATTGTTCGATGGGTGCTTCTATCGAGTCATTCATGGTAGGCTATAAAGATCCTCGTATTTCAAAGTACTTTGATCATGCCACCAGTTATGCCGGCACCTACAAAGGCATCCGTATCGGCAGCTACATTACACCTAAACCTGACTATACCGGTTATTCAGTACCGGCTGTCAGCGAAACAAAAACCTTCACCAACAATACGCCTATTCAGCTGATGGTGGCCGCAGAAATTTATTTCCTGCGTGCAGAAGCGGCCATAAGAGGCTGGGCTAATCCAGGTGGTACAGCTGAGCAATTGTATGAGAAAGGGGTGAGTATCTCCATGGGACAATGGGATGCAGACGCCGGTGCCATCTCCAGTTACCTGGCAGATAATACCAGCAAACCCATTGCTTATGTAGATCCACGGAATTCAGTGAATAACGCTGCCGCTACTACTGATCTCACCATCAAATGGGATGAAGCCGCCCCTTTCGAGAGAAAGCTGGAACGTATCATCACACAAAAATGGATTTCTGGTTTCCCTGAAGGACAGGAAGCCTGGTCTGAATTCCGCAGAACCGGTTACCCTAAACTGTTTACGGTTGTAAACAACAACAGTGGTGGATTGGTGAACACGGCTATACAGATCAGAAGATTGCCTTTCCCTAACACAGAGTATACTTCCAATAAAGGAGAAGTAGATAAGGCAGTAACATTGCTCGGTGGTCCGGACAATGCCGGCACCCGTCTCTGGTGGGATAAACCATGATATTATTCAACGTTTTATTTTGAATCGCGTGCATAAAAAAGGCCGGTCCTGTTGAGGACCGGCATTATATAACACCTCGCGGTTCTTTAAGATATTTCGCTTAGGGATTCAATCAACATAGGTCACATTCAACATTCATTGCCGTTGGTATTCCTGCTGACGGGCTTTTTCAGAGAGAACAAATATTTGATTTTTCATAGGAATTGGACAAAGTAAGAGGGCGGTCTTGTTAAAGACCGCCCTTCCTGTTTATAGTGCTTACTGAAAAAACTGGTGAAAGAACAACAATTGATATTTGATCGCATTACTCCAGTATGCCCAGTTATGCTCACCGGGGCGCTCCGTATAGTCGTGATTGATACCTGCCAGCAATAATTTTTTATGCAGATCCCGGTTTACATCGATAAAAAAGTCTTTCACCCCACAGTCAATGATCAGGGATAAAGTACCTGGCTTCAGGCTCTCTACCTGTTTAATCACCGTATAGTCGGTCCAGTTAGTTCCATCCGTTCCCGGAGGGCCCAGACGTTTGGCGATGTCCCAGTTTTTAGGGAAAGGGCGAAAATCCACGCCACCGCTCATACTGCCGGCAGCACCGAATACATCGGAATGACGGATCGCCAGGAACAGGGCGCCGTGCCCCCCCATGCTTAAGCCGGCAATGGCCCTGTGGGCGGGTTCTGGCAAGGTCTGGTAGTGTTGGTCTATATAGGCAGGAATTTCTTTGGATACATAGGTTTCAAAGCGCATGGAGCTATCTACGGGGCTATCGAAATACCAGCTGGTCACTGCTCCGTCGGGGCATACGATCATACACTGATAGGCATCGGCCAGTTCTTTCACAACGGGTACATTCTTTACCCAGTTGGCATAATCGCCGCCGGCGCCGTGCAACAGGTATACCACGGGATAGCGTTGTGTACCGCTTTTGTAGGAAGAAGGCGTAATCACCACACATTTGTAGGCGCGGCGCATTTTATCACTGCGAATACTGACAGTATCTACATCAGCTGCCCTGGCTGTTTGTGCCAGGCATATCAATAATAAAAGACGGGCTAGTCGGTTCATAACTTAGGCTTTTAAAAGGCTCTTAAAAAAATAAAGCGGTTATCATACGAGATGATAACCGCCACAAAATATAAAATAGCTTGTTTATTTCGAATTTGCTTTCTTCATCGGGTTGTCACCGGTAGAGGCGCCACGTACTGCTCCTGCTGCCTTAAACAGCTCAAATTTAGACGGCGTCGCTTCTCTTGGCCAGCTGTTATTGCTTTCGTCGATATCGGCTGTTTCACGCAAAGGATCGAGTTTTACGGCTACCACCTGTTTGTCTTTCGCAAATACTTTAGTGACTTCATTTTCATCTTTGCGCCAGATATAAGCAGAGATCCGGTCGGTTTCTTTGGTGCCGTCGGCGAAGGTCCACTCAATAATCAGTGGCATTACCAGGCCGCCTTTATTGGAGAAAGTAAGCTGGTAGAAGTTTTTCTTACTATCATACAATGCTTTCTCTTCGCGGCTTAATCCATTGTAAAACTGGCTATAGGCGGCTTTATCCTCCTGGCTTACCTCAAAGCGGTTCCATTTGCTGTAGAAGTCCTGCAGGCTGGTGTCCTGGTCTACCGCATATTTCACGCCGGCTGCTTTATTTTTCTGCCGGGCTACGTGGTCCATGTTTTTATCGTAGGCTGCCTGTGCTGCTTTGGCTGTTTCATTAGGGTCTTTGCCATCCATCCTGTACCATTTAACACTGTCCAGGGAGATGTCTACCGGCTCGGTACCAAAGAACCATCCGCGCCAATACCAGTCCAGGTCTACTGCGGAAGCATCTTCCATAGTCCGGAAGAAATCTGCCGGGGTAGGATGTTTGAACGCCCAGCGACGGGCATATTCACGAAAAGCAAAATCAAACAGATCGCGGCCCATTACTGTTTCCCGGAGAATATTCAATGCAGTAGCCGGTTTAGCGTAGGCGTTAGGCCCAAACTGCACAATATTTTCGGAGTTTGTCATAATCGGCTCCAGCTGATCTTTCGGCATCTTCATATAATCCACAATCTTATGTGCAGGTCCACGGCCGGAAGGAAAGTTGCTGTCCCACTCCTGTTCCGCCATAAACTGGCAGAAAGTGTTCAGTCCTTCGTCCATCCAGGTCCACTGTCTTTCGTCGGAGTTCACGATCATCGGGAAGAAGTTATGTCCTACTTCGTGGGTGATCACGCCGATCATACCGTTTTTAGTGGATTCGGAATAATTACCGTCTTTATCTGCGCGGCCGTAGTTAAAGCAAATCATCGGGTATTCCATTCCGTTGGCTGCTTCTACTGAAATAGCCACCGGATAAGGGTAAGGGATGGTATGTTTGGAGTAGGATTTTACCGTATGCGCCACTACTTTGGAAGAATACCGGCGATAGAGCGGGTATGCTTCGGGACCATAGTACGACATGGCCATTACCTTATTGCCTTCTACATTTGCTGCCAGCGCATCCCAAACAATACGGCGGGAAGATACCAGGGCGAAGTCGCGCACATTCTGCGCTTCGTACACCCATGTTTTGGTATTGCTAGCGCTGCCCTGCATGGCTTTCTTAGCCTCGTCGAGGGTTACTACTTCCACCGGTTCCTTGCTGGTTTGTGCCTGCTGCCAGCGTTGATATTGCGCTGCTGTGAGTACTTCCTTGTAGTTCTGGCATTCGCCGGTGGCGCCTACTACATGGTCGGCTGGCACGGTCATGCGTACACGAAAATTACCGAAGGTGAGTGCAAACTCTCCTCTTCCGGTAAACTGTTTGTTTTGCCAGCCCTGGAAATCGGAGTACACGGCTAAGCGCGGGTACCACTGGGCAATGGTATACAGGTAATTTTTATCTTCCGGAAAATATTCATAGCCACCACGGCCACCTACCGTCATACGATCGGAGATGTTATACCACCAGGATACTTTGAAACGGTATTTCTCGCCCGGCATTAATGGTTTGGGCAGGTCAATACGCATCATGGTCTGGTTGACGGTATACGGGAGCGCGTTGCCCGCTGCATCCGTGAGTTTCACGATCTTCAGGCCCAGATCCTTCGTAGAAGGCAGCAGGCTGTTCAGCGTAGCCATGGTCATTTTATCTGACATGCGGCTTTCGTTAAACTGCTGGTTGTCGCTCTTGGGATCGTGTTCATTCTCATCCAGCTGCAGCCAGAGATAGGTCAGCGGATCGGGAGAATTGTTGAAATAGGTAATCGTTTCAGCGCCGGTGAGCTTTTGTTTAGCATCATCCAGCTGTGCATCTATTTCATAATCGGCGCGTTGTTGCCAGTATTTAGGTCCGGGAGCGCCGGAAGCAGAGCGGTACATGTTAGGCGATTGCAACATAGTGCCCAGCTGCTCAAAACGATTGCCATGGTTGGAGCCCGGGTTATTTTGTGCCTGCAGCGAGCATATGCTGCCACACAATACCCCGGCGAGGTAAAGATATTTTCTCATAAACAGTATTAAAAAAACAGCGATCTAACGCCTTGTATAACCATTAAAAAAGCAATTCCAAAGGTGGCAGACGACAGGAACATGGTCCAGTCGCGGCGTTTAACGTGCCCAAATTTCACGATTCCGGTTGACAGCAGCAGTATACACATCACGATGATGATCTGCCCGAATTCCAGCCCTAAATTGAATCCCAGGAGTGGTTGGACGATGTTGGCCTGGCTGCCCAGCAAACTTTTCAGGTAATTGGAAAAACCCAATCCATGGATTAATCCGAAAAACAGGGCATAAAAATAGTTCAGCTGTAATTTTTTCGGTTCTTCCTCCTTTCGCAAAATATTGGAGATGGCCGTCACACAAATGGTGACAGGTATCAGGAACTCTACCAGTGGCCCAGGTATACGGATAATATGTAATACACTCAATGCCAGCGTAATAGAATGCCCAATGGTAAAAGCCGTCACCAACACCAGCACTTTCCTCCAATCACGCAGTAAGTAAATGGCACTCAACGCTATTACAAAGAGAATGTGGTCATAGGCATCCCAATTTATAATATGTTGCCACCCCAACTGAAAATACAACTCATCCATTGTGCACTGCTTTCTATAATTTTGGTAAGTATAAAGCGTAAAAGTTAATTTTAAAAAAAATATTAGTCCAGTGGGTTTATTATTATGTAAATGGTGGATGACGTTATGGCTCACAGCACTGCACCCCTTTTATGCCAGTGTCACAGAGATTTCCCATGATGCCGGCAAAAAAGAGTTGCAGGTAAGCTGCCGTATTTTCACAGATGACCTGGAAAATACCCTCAAAGCACAGTTTAAAACATCGTTTGATATCACGCATCCGGCCAACCGCAAGCAGGTAGAGGGTTACGTCGCTGCGTATTTAGCGCAGCACCTGACGGTGAGCCTGGATGGTAAAAACGTTCCCCTGCATTTTATTGGTTATAAGATAGAAGAAGATGCGGTGTGGAGCTTCCTCGAGGCCGAAAATGTGCCTGTGCCTAAGAAAGTGCAGGTGAAGAATGATTTATTGTATGAAAGACATCCAACGCAAACTAATATGGTGCATGTGCTGGTAGGTGGAGAGCGGAAGAGTGCGAAGCTGGATAATCCGAAGGACGTGGCGGTGATGGGGTTTTGAGGAAATGCTTCTTTTGATATTGAGTTAAAACTATTTCATTTTTTGAAATATAATTTCATTTTCTGAAATTAACTACCTACCTTTGAAGAGTAAACTCTTGTCATGGTGATCATTTCGAAAGCTGCAATCAATGAGTTTTCCTCTAAACATCCAGATGCTGTTGACCCTTTATTGTACTGGTATTATACCAGTAAGTTGGCTGAATGGTCAAAATTCCCGGATGTAAAGGAAAGCTTCAATACAGTAGATTATATAGGCAAAGACCTATACGTATTTGATATAGGCGGAAATAAATACAGACTAATAGCAAGAATCATTTTTCGCGTCCGAACGGTATATATAAGATTTATAGGCACCCATAAAGAGTATGACAAGGTAAAACCTGACTCCCTTTAAAGACAGGCCCAATCTGCACATGGGTAATGTGTGCATACAGAAAAAACGATATTATGAAGAAGTTACCCGACCTTTCCATTTCTACTGAACAGATGTATACGGCTGCTATGCAACGTATTCATTTCCTCATGAAAAAAGGAGATTCAAATCTGAGCCAAACAGAACTGAAAGAACTGCAGCAGCTTTCTACAGCTGCAGAACGCTTTGAAGATACCCGCTATCCATTACCAAAGCCTACTACACTAAGCGGAATGATAGAATTGAAAATGTTTGAGATGAAACTCAAACAAAAAGAAATGGCTACAATGTTGGATATTGGTGAAGCCAAATTCTCGCAAATATTGAATGGCAAAAGAGATCCGGATGTAGATTTTCTGAAGAAAATTTATTACAAGCTAAAAATTGACGCAGAGTTTATTCTGCAACATGTCTAATTTAAGATCAATACAAGCCTTGGAAATTATCATCAGATAACTTCTTTTGCTAAAAGATTTTCACCTTCGTTAAAACGCCTGAAAAGTTGTTATCATCATGCCTCCCAGCCGTCTTTGACGAATCTCGCCACATCTCTATTGGTGGATTCCTCGTTCTTCAGCTATCTGCGGAGCCTAATTTCTATTATCTACAAACTTCACCGGCTTCCGGCTGTTCTCCGGAAACTGCATCCGCATAATATCTTGCTGACTAGTATATCTTACCTGCGGTATGACCCGCAATTTGGCCTGCAGATATGATTTTATCTTGCGGTCCATTTCTTCGGATTCTTCTCTTGGCCAAAGGTGTAATAAAATTTCATCGGTGCCGAGTTCATTGGAAAACACTTCTACTACAAATTCTTTTACATCTTCCATATCATTCAGCAAATCGAACAAGGCAGGCGGATATAAGGTAGTGCCTTTATACTTGATCATCTGTTTTTTGCGGCCAATTACGGGAGATAACCGTAAAGTGTGCCTGCCACAGCTGCATACATCGTAATGATACTGACAAATATCGCCGGTCTTGTAACGCAGCAGGGGCATACCTTCTACGCCAAGCGTGGTAATAGTCACCTCTCCTTCCTGGCCCGGGGCTACCGGCTGATTATTTTCATCCAGCAATTCTACATACAGCAACTCCGGATGATGATGGCCACCATTACCGGCCGCACATTCCGTAAAAGCCGTTTGCATTTCAGTAGAGGCGTAGGTAGAATATAATTTGATATCCCATTGCTCTGTAATTTTTTTACCCAATACGTTCAGTGAAAAATCCGTGTTACGAATGTTTTCACCAATGCATACTGCTTTCTTTACAGAAGTCTGGTTGATATCTATCTGATGTTCTTTTGCGTAAGCGATGAGCTTAACAATAAACGAGGGCACGCCTACAATCGTAGTAGGTTTGATTCGCTGGATATTTTCCCATTGCATGCTCGGTACACCTGGTCCTACGCGTAATACGCCGGCGCCAAGTTTACGGATACCGTTGTAATAAGCCATACCGGCCATAAACTGCCGGTCGAGGGTGAGCATGAGTTGGTAAATATCGCTGTTGGTACCATCGGCACAACAAAAAGAAATGTATTCGTTATAACTTAAACGTTGCAGGTCTTTTTCTGTTAACGCTACAATGACCGGCCGGCCTAAAGTACCGGAAGTAGTGGTGTACTCGGCTATTTTACTTTTATCTACACACAAAAATTCCCAGTTGTGTTCCTGTAAATCTTCTTTGGAGACAGGGGGAATCTGGGAGAATGCTTCCAGCGACTGAACTTTGTCTGCGGCAATACCATGCTTTTTAAACCATGCTTTGTAGAAGGGTGAAAACTCGCGCAGGTACCCCAGCAGGCGCATCACTTCTTTTTCCTGGTAAGCCTTAATGGCTGCTTTCGACTGTAGTTCAATATCCGGTATATACATTTTTTGAGAATTACGAATTACGAATTACGAATTACGGATTATGAATTACGAGCTACCGTTTAGTGTGGGCATACCCACAAATCCGTAATTCGTAATTCGTAATTCGTAATTCTACCCTTCTATAACCACCATTGCAACAGCGGCACTTTTTTCATGAGATAAAGATACCCATATGTTTTTGATGCCCAGCAAGGTATGTCTGTTGGCGCCGTTGCCTATTAAAAAAATCTCCGGTTTTCCTGCCAAATCATTACGGACTTCAATTTCATCGAAATTGATGCCACCATTTCCCCAGCCGGTACCCAATGCTTTGAGTACGGCTTCTTTAGCGGCAAAGCGGGCAGCAAAGCTTTCAGCAGGATTGGCTTGCTGTTCGCAATAACTGATTTCAAAAGGTGTAAATACCAGATT
>NZ_DATCVJ010000930.1:0-8207 GCF_036566945.1 Chitinophaga sp.
CATTCCGTAGATATTGTTCCAACAATCCTGGATATATGCGGACTTAAAATGCCGGATGTATATCATGGGGTGAAGCAGTATCCGCTTTCCGGCGTATCTATGAAATATACGTTTGACGCAAAGCCGGACGACCCTACTCAAAAGAAAGTACAATATTACACCATGCTGGGCACACGCGGCATTTGGGCCGACGGCTGGAAAGCAGCTGCACTGCATGCTCCATTAACGGGTAAGGCAAATTTTGATAAAGACCAATGGCAATTATACCACACGGCTGTTGACAGATCAGAATCACAGGATGTGGCGAAAGAAAATCCGGAGAAATTAAAAGAGCTGATCGCCCTGTGGATGGACGAAGCAAAGAAGAACAACGGTCTTCCACTCGATGACCGCACAGCTGTGGAATTATTGGGCATTGAGCGTCCCACACAGGAACCAGCCAGGGAAAGATACGTCTACTATCCAGGCACGGCACCTGTTCCTGAAGGTGTGGCTGCAAATATCCGGGGACGTTCCTATAAAATAATCGCCAATGTGGAAATTACTGACGCCAATGCTTCCGGAGTGATCTTCGCACACGGATCAAGATTCGGCGGCCATTCACTTTTCATAAAAGACCACAAACTATATTATGTCTATAACTTCTTAGGCATTAAACCTGAACAGGTATTTTCTTCGCCAGTGGGTGTGAAACCAGGTAAATATACCATAGGGGTAGAATTTACCAGAGATACTACCGGCAAGAATGGCGAATCGATCGGTACATTGAAATTATACGTCAATGATAAAGTAGTAATGGAAGGCCCGATGAGAACGCAACCCGGTAAATTTACACTGGCCGGTGATGGACTATGTGTAGGATATGACAGCGGTGATGCGGTGAGCGATCTTTATAAAACACCAGGTACATTTAAAGGGGGTAACATTCAACTGGTAGGTGTAACAGTAGAAAAAGCGCAGTATAGGGATCTTGAATCTGAAGCAAAAAGAGCGTTAATGAGTAACTAGCAGATGAAAGAAGTATTGAAGTAATCTTCAACAAAGCCTGTAAATACATCAATATTTACAGGCTTTGTTGTTTTCGGTACTCAGTCTGCGCCGCCGTCAACATTGTCGAAAGTTTCCCGCTCTTTAGGCGTAAAGCTGTATCGAAGCGAAAAGATAGGTCCGTAATAAATATCAAACTGGGTTCCATTCGTTCTTAATTGCATTTGTGCAATCACGCCCGCGAGTGCATGCAGGTTCTTTGTAAGACCAGCACTGTAGTAAATAGATTGCCGGAAAATATCAAATCTGCTGGCGGCATAGTCTTTATCTGCGAACTTCAGCATTATTTCCATATAATAGGAAACGTTAGGGGCTTTCAGGAATACGTTGGGATTGTCCTGCCGGAGAAAGTGATTGAATCCCACCCTGGCCCTGACCCTCGGTATAACCCTCGCCACACCGTTTCGGTCGTCAAAAAATTTAGTTTCAAACCTTACCTGCTGGAAAAGGCTTCCTTTGGGCATCTTCTGAGCAAAGGAACCCATCACGATCAAGCGCCGTTCGAGGGTTTCATAGTTGCCGGACTCCTTTACTTCATATTTCTTATTACGTGCATAGCCCAGCCACAGCTTCATATTTTTGAGTCCGGAGTAAGCGATCCACGGCCTCACCACGAACCGCTGCGCATAGGCAAACGGATTGCCTACATCATAGGCGCCCTGGGTAACAATCTGCAGGTCCACTTCACCATCGAGATGCCATTTTTTTACCAGCGGAAACGAAAAATCTGTTTCCCCGATGGCGGCAGGAATGAAGCCGAAGGTATATGGAGGAGCAGCGGGTGTTTGCCCAAAAACATTACTGTTGGCGAAAAACAGGACAACAGGAATGATCAGCAACCGGATGATCAGCCGGCATTCGATCTTATGTTTCCTCCTGTTTTGTTTGGTCGTTGTTTGCATTTCAAATCGGTTGTTTAATAAAGAAGCACAATATGTTCGCTTCATTCCTCTTTGGAATGAAAAGTTTATGATTGATGATCGTGCTATGCCCAGGGAGATTTTAGCAGAAAGCGTGAGATGCTGTTCACCAATTAAACGTCTGCGAAGCGGGTTTGTTCATTTCCCGCTAACAATAGTTTGGAAGAAATAATGAAAAAAAGACCTTCCATGTCCTGCACCAACGCTCCGGAAAGCTTTCTTAGATGACTAACAATCAAAGGTTTATTTCTTATTTTAATTATTTCGCAAAAAAAGCCGACCGTTTTACCTGGCTCAATCGTCAAAAGATAAAACCTTGATAAAATGAAAAAAGTAATCTTCTTTGCCCTGTTTTTTTTCGCTGGTTTCTATATGCCCGTAAATGCGCAGGAACTTAAATCAACCTTCTTATTTGATTTGGAAATCAGCACCCACCCACCACAGGCAGTAGGGCGCGTATTAACGGGAACGCGACTCATTTTTCCGTTTAAAGCCGGTGTTGTAAAAGGCGATAAAATTAATGGTCAAATCATAGACGGTGGCGGGGAATGGGGCCTTATGACAGATTCCACTACTTTTAAAATGGACTCCCGTGCGACCATCAGGACAGATGACGGCGCGTTGATTTACATCGCCTATACCGGGTATAACTACGCCGACGGACCAGCATCCGCTTTACTGCGAATGGGTAAAGGCAGTGAACTGTCGCCCGCTGAATATTACTTCAGATCAACGCCGGTATTTGAAACCAGTGCACCTAAATATGCCTGGCTTAATCATACGGTTGCTGTAGGAGTAGGGCGTTTTGCGGCACCCGGAAAAATAGTTTACCGCATATATGCCATTCAGTAAAGGCCAATAAATTAATGGTCTGCGGCCGTTCTTAGTAAACGTTTTTTTTCGGTATCATCCAGCAGGGTACTGTCTATCGGATTACCGCTGACAGCCATTTTAGCGGGAGCAACGAGGAGGAGTGGCCGCAGATCTTTTATCCTGTTATTACAAACATCCACTTCCCGCAGCGCAGGCAGGTAACGAATAAAAGAGAGCTCCTGCAATTTATTACCCTTGAGATAGATCGTTGTAAGATGCGCAAGGGGAGTAGTACAACTAATGCGGGTGATACTGTTAAAAGTAGCAGAAAGGTTCTCTAATACCGGAAATACAGATAAAGAAGGCAATGTGGTTAAAAGATTGTCTCCCACCCGGAGATTTTTTAACGATGGCATAAGCGGGATTTCCAACCGGGTAATCCTGTTGTGGGTCAGATCCAGTTCCTGCAAATCCATAAATCCCGTCAACACCACGGGACCGGCGATTTTGTTATTACTCAGGTCCAGCCGCTGTAGTTTTTTTAAGGCTAATACGGTGGTAATGTCAGTAATACTGCAACCGGGCAATGCCAGTACACGCAATGCTGTTTTGCCTTTCAGGGGCAGGAGATCTTTTATCGGTAAAGATGCAGCGCCATATCCCAGCAACAATACCTGAAGACGGGATAAACGTTCAATGCCCGCCAGGCTTCGCAACTGATTTTGTCTGGCGTCCAGGTATTGCAGCTGTGTTAACCCCTGTAGCGGAGTCAGGTCTTTTATTTCATTATCGCTGATATCCAGCCAGGTGAGTTCTTTCAGCAACATTAACGGCCTGAGATGCGTGATGGCGCCGCCGTACTTTCTGTTGGCGCCACTTATATTCAGGTACTTCAGATGAAGCGTATATTTCAACTGCGGAAAAATAACTTCTTCTTCTGTGGTATTGATATCCAATGAATCTGTTTTCATTAAAACAGATAAGGGAATATGCTGTCCGGCAGCCGTGAAGAAGTAAATACCGTCCTCGGAGCTTACTTCACCTGCACCGATAGCTTTGGACAGATCTATTCCTGCGCGCTGATAAATATTGCGCACACTGTCCTGAGCCATACTCCTGTGACCAAATAAAATTAACAGACCTATGATAAGCGTACTTTTCTTCATCAATTCTTTTTAACCGGTGTTACGGCTGGTGCTCCTCCTTTTTTTGCGCCTGGTTTATCACCGGCTGCAGGCTTGGTTTCCGGGGCCAATTCATTTTTGAGTTTTTCGCCTTCCGGATCTTTCATTTCAATCTTTTCGCCAGTGGCGTCATCTTTTGTTATTCTGCTTTCAGACAACAGTTTCAAATTTTTAATGACGGTATCCTTTTGTGATTTAGTGCCATTGGTATGTAAGTTACGATAATGGGTAAATACTTTTAGTCCATCATCCAAACGACTTTTTTTGATGAAATCATTCCTTTCTCCCAGGTGTTTATAGCCACCATTTACTTTCAGGGTAGTCATTTTAATATCATCATTATCCGAATAAGTAGAAAGTATTTTCGTTGTTACGGCCCAGAACACCAGGGCGGATTGCACGGGATACATCATATTGGATGCATCTGCCAGTTTATCATAATTTCCTTTCAATGCGCCTTCTGTATCATTTTTGGTAAAATCGATATAGCCAGTGGTGTCTTCCGGGAATGGTTGTTTTTTCCTTTGCTCAGAAAATTTCTCATAGTTTTCTTTACCCGTCAGTTGGATGATGCCTCTTCCCCTGAAGCGGTAGCCGTTTTGTAAACTCTCTTTGCCGTTGCCCATTCGGTCGCCATACGCGCGGGAAGGCCATTTGATCTTGAAGGCATCATGTTTTTTGACAGATATTTTAAGTGTCGCATCGTCTTTAATCACCACGCCGTTTTTCTCATCCACTCTGCCATAGAGCAGGGTTTCATCTACGGTAAGCTCTTTATAATCTCCATCCAGTAGTGTCTGGATGTCTTTCTTGTTTTTTTCATCTTTCTTTTTGTATTCCACTACCAGCAGGTCTGTGATTTCAGCCTTTGTGAAACAGTTGTATCGTTGATGTTTAGGATCAAAGTAATCATTGATCTTGAAGGAGGAGGCGAAGTACTTACTAAAATTACCTCGTAACCCTTTATGGCCATAGTTCATCCCTTCTTCGAAAGTGCTGAACCTGCCGCATTCGGCTGCTGCCTGGGAAATAAAGTGGGCTTTCCGTAAGCAGGTGTCGAGATTATAATCTTTACGGTATTTATTTACATAATCCAGGATATCTGTGAGATGCTTGTCATTTTCTGTTGTCAGCGGAATGATATTTCCCTTTTTATCTTTTTGTTCGATGATAAACTTTACCTGCGCAGCGGTGATTTCTTTTTCACATTCCGGGCATTTGTATTCTTCTTCCTTCTCATCTTTTTCATGACTGGCCACGCCGTTATATTCCGGTGTTTTATCTTGCTTGTCTGCTGGCGGCTGATCCTGGCCTTGTGGGCCATGGAAAGAGTCATCGATCCCGTCTTCCACTGGTGGCGGTAATGAAGGATCTACGGGGGTAGGGGTACCCGATGAAGATGCCGGCGGTTGTGATTTTATTTTTACCATCGCTGCTTTATTTTGATGTTTGTAACAGGGAAGAAATGCGTTGAGCTTTTTTGAAAGCAGGGCTGTTGGTCATTCCCTGTTCTTTATAAAACGAAAGGGTTCTGGCGGCAATCTGCCGGGCCGACAGCTTATTTTCTTCGCTGCCACCGTCAATCATATCATCCTGTATAAAGAACCAGGTGGAGGGGATAGTGGTAGAAGCGCCATTTTGCAGTTCAGCGGCCACCGTTTTTTCATCCAGCATAAACACGGCATATTGCAACAGGCTGAAACCGGCTTCGGTACTGGGGTTATATCCATGCTGTATCAGCAATGCCAATGTTTCAGGACTCACTGTATAATCGCGGCTGTACTGTTTTCTGATGGCATCGGTCACCTGGGTAAGCGATACTTTATTGTCCAGCAGATAGCTGATGACGGCGATGCTGTTGTTGCCTTTCAGCGCCGCCGCTACAAAGTCTTCCTGGCTAAATGTATGCAGGATTTCCGGTGGAGCGGCCCGCCGGAGAAATGACAAAGGTGATTTTACCAGCAGCCACATTTTTACAGCAGCAGGAGAAACGGTCGCTCCATGTTGAATAAGCCATTCGGAAAGGTCCTGTTGTTTTTGTTGCATCGCCGCCGGATTCTGCGAACTTTTTGCGAGTCCGCCGCCACTGAGCTTACTGTAATCATACACATAAAACAGCGAGGTGTATTGGGGGATCTGTAGCGGTAAATTGCCTATCTCCCCGAAAGCAATAGTGGTATCGGTACTCAGTATGGTGTTGGGATCAACGTGTTGTTCCAGCAATTGTTTGAGTTGTACGGTATCTGCATTTCTCAGGGCATTGGTCCATTGTTTTAGTGTAGCCGTATCTGTTGGTGCATCCGCATGAGTGGCAGCCGTATGGACTGGTTGTGAACCATTGGCACAGGAAACTGCGCCACTCAGCAATCCCAGCAGGAAAAATTTTCCGAAGAGAGATTTAATACCTTTGTTACTGCCTTCTTCTTTCGCTGGCATAGGGGAGGCTGCCGGAGTAGCGGACGTTTCCTGTGCTTTCGTCCAGGCTTCCTGTTTCGCTTTTACGGCATCCTGCCATGGTTTGTAACAGGTATCGGGAGATATTTCCGGTAAGGGATCTACTTTGACATAGAAGAGTGCTTCTTTGGTGGCATCAAAGGCCACTGCCATTTTACCTTTGCCGGTGGTAGTTCTGTAAATATTTTTCAATTCTGGCAGGAGGTCCACCAGTTTATCATTCAGATTATTAAAATATACCGTGTTATTGATGCCGGCTATTTGTTGAAAATAGCCACCGGTACCATTTCTAATGCCGATACAACCTTCCAGGTCACCGGATACAAATGGGTCGATGGATATACCTCCCCGGTAAGGCGTAGTCAGGATCGTTTTCATATTGGTGTCCGTTTTATCCAGTATCACTCTATATCGGGCGGTTCCGCTGATCACATAATTCATCGCATAATATTCGGGTTGCCCGTTGAGTCCTGTGGGTGGGATGGGGCCACCGGTTTTATAATAGCTGGTGTTGTTATCGCGGGTATGACGGGCCACTTCCATCAGGAGGGCAGCATTGCCATGGGAGCCGCTGCCGATGTCCTGGTCCAGTTTCTTTTTGGCGTCGCCGGCATTTTCACCTTTGTAGACGAACATTTTATAAGTAGGGTAGGCATTTGTAAAGACGCCGTTTCGCAGATAAACAGGATAAACAGATGCCAGTTTTTCTTTGAAAGCAGCTTTTTTGTTGCCATAATCATACGGTGTATCTACACCTTTTTTGTAGGTGGTTTGTTTCCCTTTGGCGTCTGTATGTGTGGCCAGTGTGGGATTGGTGGCATGTGCCACGAGTTCGGCCAGTACTTTGCTACCGGCTTTTTCCTCGGTGAAGGTATGTTTGGTTTCATCTACCTTATACCAGCGATCGCTGGCTGGTACTGCATTATACACTTCGTTGCTCACATACCATACTACTTCTTTATTCTCTACCTGCATGGGCGTGGCGAGGGGAAGATCTGCGGTAGGTATTTTAATATCCTTTACGGTTGCTTTTTGTTTCCCATCTGTAATGGTAATTTTTCCACCACCGGCGGAGCATTGGTTGGTAGATTTTTCCAGCAGGAAAAAGTTGTCTTCACCCAGACTCACATCTTCCGCAACCTGCTGCCATTCCATCAAAGCAGGGCTGCAGGCGCTGTTACGCTGAGCAGAACAGGTGCCAAAAGTGGGGGTGATGGTTTTGTCTTTCGAGGTGGCTTTGAGTGCATCCTGCAGAAATACAAACGCATTAGCCGCCACTTTGAGCTGACCGGGTGTACTACCGCAACTACATTTCAGCAGTGCCTGGTCACATACATATTTACTCCCGGCGGGTGCCGGCTTTTCTTCTTTTTTCTTTTCTTTTGGTTTGCTGCTCGTGTGCTGTTGTTTTCCCATATTATCACGATTCAAGTAAATCAATCCGGAAATCTGCTTTTCTCACATATATGTTTCCTATTGTGAGACGGTAGCGTAGATCTGCTTTCAGCAGTACATGGCTGCTGTGGTCGAGCAGGTATTGTCCCTTATACTGTTCCAATAGCAGTTCGGCTTCTTCGTGGGCCGGTATTTCAAGTGTTTCAAAAAGATATTGTTCCAGCGCGGGAAGGTCCAGCTGTGATTCATTCAAACAACCGGTTACCTGCACCGTAAGCGGATCAGTATCCGATTTCACATCCAGGATGCGGCGGGTTTCTGTCACCGGCAGGGGCGCCTGACGGAAGATTGCGTTGTATTGTTTATGCAGTTGTTGTTCTCCCGAAAAAGGGTA
>NZ_DATCVJ010000931.1:0-4472 GCF_036566945.1 Chitinophaga sp.
TCTATATCATCAAAAAATGATTATAAAAGTATAACAATCAGATAATTATATATTACATTCCTTTCGGAATGGCTGCGATCAGTTGCTGTGTGTATGCATTTTCCGGGTGGTTGTACACATCGTCTGCTGCCCCCGTTTCTACTATTTTACCCCGCTGCATCACCATCATCCGGTCGCTGATAAAACGTACCACAGAGAGGTCGTGGGAAATAAAAATGCAGGTGAAGCCCAGCTCCTCCCGCAAACGGATCAGCAGATTCAGCACCTGCGCCTGTATACTCACATCCAGTGCAGCTACAGATTCATCACAAATAATAAACGATGGCTCCACTGCCAGCGCCCGTGCAATCACAATGCGCTGCCGCTGCCCACCAGAAAACTCGTGCGGATAGCGGTTATAATGACTGGCCTGCAGGTTTACCTTCTCCAGTAATTCCAATACTTTTTCTGTTTGTGCGCGGCTGTTGCCGTACAATCCGTGCACCTGCATAGGCTCCAGGATAGCGGCGCCAATGGTTTGCCTGGGGTTCAGCGATGCATAAGGGTCCTGAAAAATAAGCTGCATATCCTTGCGCAGCGCCCGCATACCACCGGCCGATAAACTGCGCACATCCTGCCCCTTATAAATGATACTGCCCCCCGTAGGCTCAATCAATCTTAATAAAGACCTGCCCAGAGTAGTTTTACCACAGCCCGATTCGCCCACCAGGCCGAGGGTTTCGCCGGTTCTTACCTCAAAGCTCACATCATCCACAGCTTTTGCCCACTTTAATACTTTGCCGGTGATACTTTTTTGAACGGGAAACCAGGTTTTAAGTCCGGTTACCTGCAGCAAAGGTTCGGCAGCAGCCAGTTGCTGTTCCCGCTGCCGCAAAGCGGCATCCGGGATCACCAGTGAACGCACCAGCTCCTGTATAGCGCCGGCTTTTTCGTATATCTGTCCCTGTGAGTCTGTTTCCATGAAGTCGCGGATAACGGGCAATCTCACCAAACGCTTATCCAGCGGAGGGCGACAAGCCAATAATCCTTTGGTATAAGGATGTTGCGGATGCAGGAACACGTCCCTGACATTTCCTTCTTCCACAATATTTCCTTTGTACATCACCACTACCCTGCTGGCTATTTCGGCCACCACACCCAGGTCATGTGTAATGAAAATAACGCTCATATCCATTTGCTGCTGCAGTTCCCGGAGTAATTCCAGGATCGCTTTCTGCACAGTAACATCTAATGCGGTGGTAGGTTCGTCGGCGATGAGCAGCCGGGGATGGCAGGAAATGGCCATCGCAATCATGACGCGTTGTTTTTGCCCGCCGGAAAGTTCATGTGGATAACGATTCATGATGCCTGCCGGATCGGGTAATTTCACTTTTTCAAAAAGGGCGATTACCTGTTCCCTTGCGGCTTTAGGCGTGCTATGGTTATGCAAACGGATTGCCTCCGCCACTTGTTCCCCACAGGTATGCAGTGGATTGAGGGCGGTCATGGGTTCCTGAAATATCATGGCAATTTCGTTGCCCCGGTAGCTGCGCATGTCGGCATCGGGCAACTGTAGCAGGTTTACTGCCGTATCATCTGTTGCCTGGTATAGAATCTTTCCACCGGAAATGGTACCAGGCAAATCTATCAGTCGCATGAGCGACAGGGCAGTAACGGATTTACCCGAACCGGATTCTCCTACTACGCCCACTATCTCGCCCTTGCCTATGGAAAGGGAAATTTGATTAACTGCTGTTGTTCTTGTTTGGCCGGCCTGGAAGGTGACTTCCAGGTCCTGTATCTCTACCCGCGTGGAAAGCATAGCCGGAAGATACAACAATTCTAAAAACGCAGGTGCCTCACCGTTTGGTGACTTTCAATCAGCTTCTGTAAAGAATCGATGCCTACTTTCAGGTGGCGCTCTACAAATTTAGTCGTCACTTTTTTGTCGCTTTCTTCCGTTTTTACCCCTTCCGGTACCATCGGTTGATCAGATACCAGCAACAATGCGCCGGTAGGAATTTTGTTATAGAAGCCTACGGAGAAAATAGTGGCTGTTTCCATATCTACTGCCATGGCCCTGATTTTTTCCAGGTACGCCTTAAATTCATTATCGTGTTCCCATACCCGGCGGTTGGTGGTGTAGCAGGTGCCTGTCCAATAATCGTGACCGGAATCACGGATAGTGGTGGAAATGGCTTTTTGCAGCGCAAATGCAGGTAGTGCGGGTACTTCCGGTGGAAAATAATCATTGCTGGTACCTTCTCCGCGAATGGCGGCAATAGGCAATATCAGGTCGCCAATATTGTTCTTCTTTTTCAATCCACCGCATTTACCGAGAAATAATACAGCTTTGGGGGTGATGGCAGAGAGCAGGTCCATCACAGTAGCCGCACCGGGACTACCCATACCAAAGTTAATGATAGTAATGTCGCCTGCAGTAGCGCATTGCATAGGTTTACCATGACCAACGATTTCTACGTTGTTCCATTCGGCAAACATGGTTACATAATTACTGAAATTGGTGAGGAGGATGTGAGAGCCAAATTGCTCCAGTTTCTCACCCGTGTATCGGGGCAGCCAATTAGCTACAATTTCTTCTTTTGTCTTCATAGCCTTTTGACAAGCAAATATAAGGTTTTGTTCCCTAACAGCAATATTATCCTAATGTAACTATCTTCGCCACTGTATTCAAATCAATTGCATCTTGATCGCTATCAGCTTCCCTCCACCGGATTTTAAAATTATCAAAGAAGACAGTAAAGAGCTGATCTTTGACCGCTATCGTAAAAAATATGTGGTGCTGACACCCGAAGAGTGGGTGAGACAAAATTTTCTGAACTATCTGGTGCAGGTATTACAATATCCGGCTTCCCTGATAGGTATTGAAAAGGAAATTTTTTTGGGAGAGATGAAGAAGCGGTATGATATCGTAATCTACAACCGTGCTATGCAACCCTGGATGCTGGTGGAGTGTAAAGAAATGAATGTACCACTCACAGAACAAACCATGCAACAGGTAATCCGCTACAATATGGTAATACCGGCCACCTACCTGGTGATTACGAATGGCACCAATACCTTTTGTGGCAACTATGTGGGAAACGAAAGGAAATGGCGTTTCCTGTCTGCGTTGCCGGCATTTGAATAGTGCGATTTTTTGTCTTTATCCAGGATTATACTGATTTAGATGATTTTCCAGATTTTTTTTACAGGATTTTAAAAGATTTTGGGAGATATGAGCGGATAAAAATTCGCTCATATCTCCCAAAATCTTTTAAATCTTCCAAAATCATAAAGTAAAAATCTGGAAAATCATCTAAATCAGTATAATCCTGGATAAAGACAAAAAAACCTCCGCCAGAGGCGGAGGCTACAAAAATTATCTATCGTCGTGCATCAAGGGAAAATACCCAGTTGCTCGTAAGCAGCACCTACTTTGTTAATCGCTACTACGTAAGCGGCTGTACGCATATCATGAATCTGCGGATTAGCCATCATCACATCACGTACTTCGTGGAGTGCAGCGTGCATGGTTTCTTCCAGACCGGAGTATACCAAATCCACTTCATCCGCACCGTGTGCAATGAATTTTCTTTCGTTGTCAGATACTTTTTTACCCGTCAGGTCTTCGATGGTTTGCAGAATATGAATGTTCATATTTTCATCGAAACGTTTACCTAAACGGCCATAACGCACGTGGCTCAGGTTTTTCAACCATTCGAAATAAGAAACGGTTACACCACCGGCATTCAGGAACATATCCGGAACAACGATAACGCCTTTCTTATTCAGGATTTCATCTGCTTCCGGTGTTAACGGACCGTTGGCAGCTTCTCCAATGATTTTTGCCTTCACGTTAGGCGCATTCAGTTTATGAATAACATTTTCCAGTGCAGCAGGGATCAGGATTTCACAATCCAGTTCGAGGCCATCTGTATTTTTATTCAGGTTGGAAGCACCCGGGAAGTTCACAATAGAACCGGTTGCTTTTTTGTGCATCAGTACTTCATCAGGATTCATACCCTGTTCATTATAGATAGCACCATCCCACTCGATCAGGCAAATTACTTTAGCGCCGGCTTCGTGGAAATATTTGGCAGCATGGTAACCCACGTTACCCATACCCTGTACAATTACTCTTTTACCTTCGATACCGGTAGTCAGCCCCAAACGGTCCATGTCTTCCTTGATATTACACAGTTCGCGCAAACCATAGAATACACCTAAGCCGGTAGCTTCCGTACGACCGCGTACACCGCCCTGAGATACAGGTTTACCGGTAACGCAACCATAACCGTCAATTTCGCCCGGACGCAAGCTCATGTAGGTATCCAGGATCCAGCTCATTTCTCTTTCGCCGGTTCCGTAATCAGGAGCAGGAACGTCTGTACCAGGGCCGATAAAGTTCTTCTTTACGAGTTCCGCGGTATAACGGCGGGTAATTGCTTCCAGCTGGAAGGGAGTATAGTTCCGGGGATTGATTTTCAAAC